>NZ_JBVFXW010000051.1:0-19602 GCF_055522395.1 Psychrobacter sp. TPE 89C | reverse complement strand
GCTAAATTTTGCTAAACATCGTCAGAAATTTTGTCAATATGTTCATATTAACGGCAATTTCTTCCTTGTTTATCTACAATTTTTCTCATTTTAAGTCTCACAATCTAATTGATGAGACGCCCTAGTCAAAATTATTCACGCTATTATTATTTTTGGAAATGATACGAACGGGAAGGCAGTCATCTCACCCTATTATGAGAAAATACCATGGAAAATAGTGCCAGTAATCTGCCTATTATGCAAGCGTTGCAGGTGCAAGCTCAGCAGATATTACCCATTATTACGCAAGAACTAGTTGCACAGCATTTTAGTGAGATAGTACACCAGCGTATTGCTCAGCAAAGCACAGAACAAACGCAAGATGAGCATACGCAAGTTGTCAAAACACAAGGTATCAAAACGCAAAACATCGACAATACTTACTTCCAAGGTCTGACGCGCGCCCGACATCCACAGTTTGGTCAAATCATGATTAAATGGCAGTTGAGTGCTGACACTTATCGTATCTCGCCCGATTTAACTCATGAAGCAGACGTTTTAGCTGCTGTAAATGCGTCATCGAAAATCAAAGATAATGCTATCGCACCGCCGCTATTAGCTCGTCATTGTGTAAATGTTCAAATACTAGAGAAGCCTCAAAAGCTGATAATCGTCGTTATGCCTTATTACTCTAACGGTAGCTTGGCGAGACAGTTGGATGTGCGAAAATATCTATCACTGATAGCTTCACAAAAGCATCATTTCATCACTCAATCGGCATATTTGATAGCCAACTTGCATCATGCCGGCTGGCTACACAATGATATTAAACCTAGCAATATTTTGCTAGATTCTTCTTGCGATAGCTCCTTGTCAAATAGTGCGGATAATAGCAGCATAATGCTTAATCTATTATTGACTGATTTTGCGTTGGCAGAGCGGTTTAACGAGATAAAGGAAGGAAGCCCTGCTGGTACACCCGCATATCTCGCACCTGAGCGCTGGCAAGGGCAGAGTGCCACTGTGCAAAGTGATATCTATGCGTTTGGCATCATGATGGTTGAGATACTAACAGGCAAGCGACCGTTTCAGGTAAGTGCTCATAGCAATGATAAATTGAAAGCGTGGGCTATTGAGCATTGTCAACAACCTATTCCAAAGTTGTCATCAGAATGTAGTCGTTATCAATGTATTATTGATAAGGCATTGGCGAAGCGGGTAGAGAGACGGTATCGGAATATGGAAGAGGTGCTGATAGATTTAACGTCATTAGACAATCGCTAAGTTTATGATTTAATTTTCAAAAAGTGATTGTTTGTAGTATTCACATGTTACCCAGTCGTTGCTTTTTATGTTTGAATGGATATTCAGGCTCATTTTAAGTTAAGTCGCTATAAGCTAATTTGGGTTTCCGTATTTCATTATAATATTTCATTAAAATACAGTGAGAATATCATGGCTAAAGTACTTATCATTACCGGTGATTTTGTTGAAGACTATGAAAACATGGTGCCGTTCCAAGCGCTACTGGCGATGGGGCATGAGGTTGATGCGGTCTGCCCAGATAAAGTGGCAGGTGATAGTATTGCTACCTCAATACACGATTTTGAAGGTGACCAAACTTATACCGAAAAACGCGGTCATAATTTTGTCCTTAATGCATCTTTTGCTGATATTAATGTTGCAGATTACGATGCTTTGTACTTACCAGGTGGACGTGCGCCAGAGTACTTGCGTTTGAATGCTAAGGTCATTGCAATGATTCAGCATTTCGCAAATACTAATAAACCGATTGCGTCGGTCTGCCATGGTCCACAAATGCTGACGGCTGCTGGCGTATTGAAGGGTAAAAAAGTATCTGCTTATCCTGCGTGTCAGCCAGAAATAGAAATGGCTGGAGCCGAATATGTCAAGTTACCTATGGATGGCGCTATTACCGATGGCCAACTGGTCACGGCTCCTGCGTGGCCTGCCCATCCAGCTATGCTGAAGCAATTTGTTGCCTTGCTATAAGCTTTAATTAGTATCGAGAGAGGATATTATATGTGCCAACTTTTTATCAGGGCTGACGATAGCTTGTGGAGCTCTAAAACCAAATCGCTTCGAATTCAGGGGGTTGTTACCTCAATTCGTTTAGAAGTGTTCTTTTGGGATATATTAGAAGAGTTGTCATTTCGTGATCAAATGACGGTTAATCAGCTGATCACTAAGCTATACTTGGAATCTCTCGATGCTGATCATGATATTAGCAATTTTACCTCTTTTTTAAGAGTTTGTTGTTCTCGTTATTTGTCTTTAATAGCCGATGGCGATCTTTCCCGCGAAACAAGATTACCTTTAGAAAAAGTCGATGCAAAAAATATAATTCAACGTGAAACCCTCCGTAAAAATCAACGTAGTGCATTATTCAATGACAGTGATCAAAACCCCTCTGTTCATTAGAGCATCCCCTAGCTATGCCTATAGCAAGTGCATGAAAGCATTGATGCAGCGGGTAGAGAGGTGCTATCAGAGTATGGATGAAGTGTTGAAGGATTTAGAAAGGTTATAAAAGTAGATTAATACATCTGGCGAGTTATTTTATAGTTTTAATATCAAACTCCAGACGTAAAAAAACCTGCTAAAAGCAGGCTTTGATATTTGGTCTAAGATGTACTATCCGAAAATGGTGGGGCTGGAGAGACTCGAACTCTCACACCTTGCGGCGCCAGAACCTAAATCTGGTGCGTCTACCAATTCCGCCACAGCCCCATTTTGGTTACTCTATCATTATTAGCGTTTAAACTCAAACACAACGTAGATAGTTAACTGATTCGGTAGTGCGTCTCAGTGGTTGGCTATTATATAGAGTTTGAATAGTTTGGCAACCCCTATTTGCAATTATTTTTAATTATTTAACGATTTTTTTGTCAATATATTATAAATATTTGATATTAATAGGGTTTTCAATTGAGTTTTTTACGTCTTTAGTCACTATTTCTTTGCACTTCTGATGCAGTGATATCTAATTGCTGCAATTTACGCGTCAAGGTATTGCGTCCCCAACCGAGTAAGTTGGCAGCAGCTATCTTTTTGCCACCGCTATGATTGAGTGCTGCTGTCAGTAGAACACGCTCGAACTCAGGTGTCGCTGTCTGCAAAATATCCGTTTCTCCAGTTTGCAGAGACTGCGTAGCCCAAATAGCCAGTGCTTGCTGCCAACTTGTAATATTAGAAACAACCTGACTTTGTGGAATAGGGTTTTGGTTGTCTGTGCCAGCACTATATAAATCTTGTTCTAGATGTGGCTCTAGATTAGAAGGGATGTTTTCGAGCAGCTCTGGTGGCAAGTCCTCCGCCATGACGGTGTCGCCAGTCGCCATCACGGTCAACCATAGGCAGACATTTTCAAGCTGACGCACATTACCGCGCCACTCAAACGACTGCATAATCTGTACAGCCATCGGATGTAGCTGTTTCGGTGCAGTATTCATTTGTTCGGCAGCGCGCTTCATAAAGTAAGTTGCTAGTGCAGGGATGTCTTCGCGTCGTGTCCGTAGTGGCGGGAGTGGTAAGCGAATTACATTGAGGCGATAAAATAAATCCTCGCGGAATTTGCCTTGTTTGACCAGCTCTTCTAAATTCTGGTGCGTGGCAGCAATGATGCGCACATTGACTTTGACGGGTTGCTGACCACCCACACGATAAAACTCGCCATTGGCAAGTACACGTAGCAGTCGTGTTTGAGTGCTAAATGGCATGTCACCGATTTCGTCTAAGAATAAGGTTCCGCCATCAGCCTGTTCGAAACGCCCTGGTCGAGTCGTCGTCGCACCAGTAAATGCGCCTTTTGCATGGCCAAACAGCTCAGACTCAATCAGATCGTGCGGAATGGCTGCCATATTGAGTGCAATAAAAGGCTGCTGGTGACGCGGTGAGTGCTGATGTAATGCACTGGCGACCAATTCTTTTCCTGTTCCTGATTCACCTGTGATTAAAACAGTAATAGGTGAGTGTGCCAATCTACCAATAGCACGAAATACTGTTTGCATGGCTTGCGATTGACCAATAATGCCGCTGGGATTGTCATTCGCGCTGGTGTCTACTTTGACAGCAGTTTTAGGTTTGGGATTTTTACTGATTTTGCTGACCTTGCTAACTTTACTGACCGTATTAGCCTGATTAATAGGCTTGGATTTATTGTCAGGCTTTGTCTTAATATCCGCTGTTATATCAGCCGTCACTTTCGTTTCAGAAGTATCAGATTTGGTTGCCTTACTCTCTATCACCAGATTGGGTTGATAGTTAATCGCTTTATAGATCGTGGCAACGGCATCATCTAAGTCGAACGGCTTGGGTAGATATTCAAACGCCCCTGTTTGGTAACTATTGATAGCAGAGGTAAGGTCTGAATGTGCGGTCATGATGACAATAGGCAGCTTAGGGAAGTGCTGATGTACCCAATCACTAAAGGACAACCCATCCATCATCGGCATACGAATATCAGTCAATATCACATCGGGTAACTGCGTGACCGACTCAGTTTCTTGCAAGATACCATTAAGGCGTCCCCATGCTGCTTGCGCTTGGGTAAAGCTAATAACCGTAAGCCCTGCATCCTCAAAAGTATCTGCTAACACCATTCTCAATGCGGCATCATCGTCGATGAGCCATAAAGTCGCTGGGCTATCATCAGGGGCATTATTGACCGTCACTTTGATGGCTTGGTCAGTGGGGATTTGATCGTTTGCCGTTTGAGTATCGCTTTTAGGTTTATGCTTGTCGCTATATTCAGTCATGTATGAGGCCTAATGAGCAATGGGTTGGTTCAGGATGGTAATGTCGTATTTGCGATGTAACTGTTCTAAATAATATCCGTTTTTTGCACTGTGATTGTTGATCAATGAAACGGCAAATATAGTGTAAAGCGTGTCTGCTGCTGACCTTGTACTTGTGTGGAGCTGACATCAATCATACCACGATGATGGCTGATGATATCTTGCACAATAGATAATCCTAGACCAGTCCCTGCAGCACGGCTAGTCACCATTGGGAAAAATATTTGTCCGATCAATTCTGGATCAATCCCTGAGCCGTTATCGGTAATATTTACTTGTAAGACCTGTTTGTGTTGATGTCCAATAATGGTGTGTTGAAAGGCGACTCGCGTTTGGATATGTAGGGTTGGTTGGTAATCTATATGGCAGTCAATGTCAGTCTCTGAATCTATCGATTGCAATTTTTTGGCTTCCGATAGCTCTTGCTGTTGTAGTGTTTGTTCAAACTCAGTCATGGACTCACAAGCATTA
Organism: Psychrobacter sp. TPE 89C; assembly: GCF_055522395.1. Taxonomy (NCBI): domain Bacteria; kingdom Pseudomonadati; phylum Pseudomonadota; class Gammaproteobacteria; order Moraxellales; family Moraxellaceae; genus Psychrobacter; species Psychrobacter sp. TPE 89C. Next base: position 14,335 of record NZ_JBVFXW010000051.1, on the reverse strand, counting down.
TTAATCAGATTTAAAAATACTTGAATTAATTGGTCTTTATCAGCGCATAGCTCAGGCAACGATAAGTCATAATCTCGCTGTAGCGTTAATTGAGGGTATTGGTTGATCACTAAAGACAAAACATGCTCTAGGGGTTCATGGATATTCAGTGTTTGCCAGTTTGGCAGCTGATTAGACCCAAGGAACTGTCCTACAAGATGGGTTAAGCGATCCGTCTCTGAGATAATGATATCGGTATAGCCACGTAGTTTTTCAGTGGTCTTCTGTAGGTCGTCATTGTGATTCGAACCAGAGTTTTTGCTACTCATAGCGGTTGAAGTACTGCCATTAAGATTGGCATCATCGCTGAATTTGATAAATTTTCGTTGTAATAGTTGTGCAGCACCGCGAATGCCAGCCAGCGGGTTTTTTATCTCATGGGCGACTGACCGTAGCATATGACGGGCTACACCATATTGTTGCTGTTGACGTTGCTCTTCTGAGATACGGCTTTGGCGATCTTTGCCCCACATCTCGATGATAAAGTATGTCTTCTGCTCGTAGATGAGCGGCGTCACGCTATAGTCGACGGAAAACGATAAATTACCATTCAATTGCGTATTTATGATGTGATCATGATCAATGAATGGTTGCTGATACTGTTTCGCTAGTTCAAACCTTTCGGCTAAAGAGCAATTTTGCTCATAGACTTCGTCGTTATTGATGCTAGGGCTGTCTTTTGGTTTTAATTCTTCGGGCGAGAGTAATGCCAATATAGGTTGATTGAGCAGCCTTCCACTGCTGATAGCCAGTAGTTGTTCGGCTTGAGCATTTAGCCAAGTAATAGAGAGATCTTCATTGACCCACAAGATAGCTGTGAACAAATGCTGTGATATGAATGCCAAATCAGGTGTCGATTTTGCGGTTGTCAAATGGGTTGTCATGGGTCGGCGCCTACAAAAAAATACTCAATATAATATTTAACCATAAATCAACACTATAGAGCGGCAAAACTGGCGATTTTTGCAAAAAAAACGTACAATGCGCACAGCCACTTTATCTCTAGCAAGGTTAGCCATGCCCAAAACTTCTACCGAGTCGGTCAATCCGACTATTACTACCTCACCGTCAGCTTCTATCGCTCCAAAAGACACTGCCACTATTTTTAATCCTGCCAAGCCAAATATAGCGCAAGATAGTCAGTCAGATGTCAGTCAAACAGACTCTAAACAACCTTACCATCATAAAGCCAACCACAATCAAAATCGTAGTATCGCACAAAGTAGTGATGTAACGACTGCCAATGCGACTGCTACGATGCCGGTTAGTGCAGCGCCAAAAATTGGTTTTGTGTCATTAGGTTGTCCAAAAGCATTGGTAGATAGCGAGCGTATCATCACCGAATTGAGCCGTGATGGTTATCAAGTAGCCAGTGACTATGAAGGTGCGGATCTGGTCGTGGTCAATACTTGCGGTTTTATTGAATCAGCGGTACAAGAGTCGCTTGATGCAATCGGTGAAGCTATTAGCAAAAACGGCAAGGTCATCGTGACGGGTTGTTTAGGTAAAGAAGCAGATAAAATCCGTGCAATGCACCCAGCTGTACTTGCCGTGACGGGCGCGCATGCTTATGACGAAGTCATTACAGCAGTTGCCCAGCATGTACCAAAGCCAAATCGTAGTAAAGATGCAAACTATGATCCTAAAATAGATTTGATCAATGAGGCGGGTATCAAATTGACCCCAAGTCATTATGCTTATCTAAAAATATCTGAAGGCTGCAACCACCGTTGTACTTTCTGTATTATTCCAAGCTTACGTGGCGACTTGGACTCACGTCCGATTGACAACGTCATGAATGAAGCACTGGCGCTGAAAAATGCTGGCGTGAAAGAATTATTAATTATCTCGCAAGACACTTCCGCTTATGGACTGGATCTAAAGTATAAGACCAGTTTTTGGAATGGTATGCCGCTGAAGTCGAAGTTCTATGACTTATGCAAAGCGTTGAATGATCTAGGTATTTGGGTACGTCTACATTATGTCTATCCATACCCGCATGTAGATAAAGTCGTTGAATTAATGGGTGAAAAGAAACTTTTACCTTATTTAGACATTCCTTTCCAACATGCCAGTCATCGCATCCTAAAAGCAATGAAACGTCCAGCGCATAGTGAAAACACCTTAGCACGTATCAAAGCATGGCGTGAAATTTGCCCTGATATCGTTATTCGCTCAACCTTCGTTGTTGGTTTCCCTGGTGAGACAGAAGAAGATTTCCAATGCTTACTTGATTGGCTGGTTGAAGCTCGTCTTGATCGCGTTGGTGCGTTTACCTATTCAGAAGTTGAAGGTGCTGTGGCCAATGATTTGCCAGATCATGTACCTGAAGACGTTAAAAAGTCTCGTTACGAGCGTTTAATGACGTTACAACAAGATATCTCAGCGCAAAAACTACAAGAAAAAATCGGCAAAACCTTGATGGTATTGGTCGATGAGATTGACAGTGAAGAAGGTATTGCGATTTGCCGTAGCTATGCGGATGCGCCTGAAATTGATGGTCACGTCTACGTTGACGACATCACTGCACAAGTCAAAGTAGGGCAGTTCTTAACCGTCACTATTGACGATGCCAGTGAGTATGATTTGTTTGGCAGCTACAAAGGCTAAAAACCTAACACGATAGACAAGTGAAAATTGCCCCACAAAGGGCAGTTTTTGCTACAATTAGCGCAATTTAGCCTTTTGGCATGCTTATCATCAAGTATGTCGGTGTCGTCAAGACCAAAGGCAAACTCCATTTGTATTTTACCGATAACTTTAATTATAATTTAATGATAACAAGGTGATCTCATGTCTGACAAAAACCCGCGTTACTCTCGTATTTTGCTAAAACTCTCTGGCGAAGCTTTAGCTGGTGGCAAAGACATGGGTATTGATACCGAAGTGCTTGATAAAATGAGCTTATCTATTGCCCATTTGCGTGGACTTGGTGTCCAAGTTGGTATCGTGGTCGGTGGTGGTAACTTATATCGCGGTGCCCAATTACAAAAAGAAGGGTTGGTCGGCCGCGTTACAGGCGATCAAATGGGCATGCTAGCGACGGTTATGAATGGTTTGGCGATGCGTGATGCCCTTGAGCGCCGCAATATTAAAACACGCTTGATGTCAGCACTTCCTATTGGTGAAGTGACCGAAAGCTATAGCAGCCGTAACGCGATTCGTTATCTGAAAAATGGTGATGTTTGCATTTTTGTGGCGGGTACAGGCAATCCATTCTTCACTACTGATACTGCTGCTTGCTTACGCGGCATCGAAATCGAAGCGGGCTTGATTTTAAAAGCGACCAAAGTCGATGGTGTGTATGACAAAGACCCAAGTCTACATGCTGATGCGGTCAAATACGACGGTTTAACGTTTGACGAAGTGCTAGAGCAGAAGCTTGGCGTCATGGATTTAACCGCTATTGCCTTGTGCCGTGAGCACAACGTACCGCTACAAGTTTTTGATATGACCAAGCCTAATGCATTGTTAAATGTCATTATGGGTGAAAATGAAGGCACACGTGTTTATCACTAATCTGCTTTGATATGCCCAGCACTAATATCACAACGTAAATAATTAAAGTTACGTCAGTCGCTGATAATCAATACTAATGATTAATAGTGACTGACATAACTTACAACAATGAATGATTTATCGATAGCGATAAATAAGGACACATAATGATTAAAGAGATTAAGCAAGACGGCGAAGCACGTATGCAAAAAACGTTGGAAGCGCTTCAGAGCACTTTCAGTAAAGTTCGCACAGGCCGTGCCCATCCAGGTATGTTGTCAGGTGTGATGGTCAGTTACTACGGTTCTGACACCGCCCTCAACCAAGTCGCAAGTGTCAACGTTGAAGACTCACGTACACTGCTTGTTCAACCGTTTGATCGTACTATGGTACAAGCGATCGATAAAGCCATTCGTGAAGCAGATTTGGGTCTAAACCCAATGACGGCTGATGTGATTCGTGTACCGATGCCAGCATTGACAGAAGAAACACGCCGCGATATGCAAAAGCTTGCGCGTGGAGAAGCTGAGAACAGCCGAGTCTCCATCCGTAATATTCGCCGTGATATGATGAATGATATTAAAGACTTAGCAAAAGAAAAAGAAATATCAGAAGATGACGAGCGCCGCGCTAGTGATGATATCCAAAAAATCACGGACAAATACATCGAAATAATCGATAAAAGCTTGACCAAAAAAGAAAGCGATTTGATGGACGTCTAAAAACTAATTTTATTGTTATTTATGACAATAGTTAGCTAAGTCGTTTCTCTAACATTAAGCAGCCAATGTGCCAACGCTATTGGCTGCTTATTATTGCGTGAGTGCTAAGCGCCTGATGACTGAATTATGATAAGTTTATGAATTGTCTGTCTGACGCTTTTTAATCACCCTCGCACACGTTATTATTATCTTACCTCAACAATAAGCAAGCTCGCCTATGTCCACTTCAGCCATTTTGGCTCCCACTATTCTTCCTCGTCATATCGCTATCATTATGGATGGCAATAATCGATATGGCAAAGCCAATGATTTGGGAAAAGGCCAAGGACATGTCGCTGGCAAAGACGCACTAGATCCCATTGTTGAGTATTGTGTGGATGCTGGTATCGAGGTGTTGACAGTATTTGCGTTTTCTAGTGAGAACTGGCAACGTCCAGCTAGTGAAGTGGCACTGCTGATGCAACTGTTGGCCTCGACCATTCATGAGCAAATACCACGCATGTATGAGTACCGTATTCGCTTGCGTTTCATCGGCGATCGCAGTCAACTAAGTGCTGACTTACAAGCATTGATGGCAGATGCTGAAGCAAAAACGGCAGACTTTGACGCCATGACACTGGTTATCGCTATCAGTTATGGTGGACAGTGGGATATTGCGAATGCTGCAAAACAGTTGGCACAGCAAGTAGAGTCAGGACAGTTACGTGCTGATGATATCAATAAAGAAATGCTCGGTGAGTATGTTCAGTTAGCAGACGAACCAGCCGTAGACATGTTAGTACGTACGGGCGGTGAGTACCGAATCTCTAACTTCTTATTGTGGCAATCAGCCTACGCTGAGTTGTTTTTCACCCAAACATTATGGCCGAATTTTGCAGCAGATGAGTTGGCGATGATGGTAACAGAGTTTGCTCAACGTCAACGCCGCTTTGGCAAAACCAGTGAGCAGATAGTGATAGAGCAAGATAGGAGTTAAAGCAGTCATCGTTTTAAGCATTTACTTAGCATTTTGCAAAGCCGTTATCGTATGAGTAGTTAATATTGGTTGTTTATGAAATAATAAACCGCTTCAATGGGTGTTAATTGCTATTAGTGGGCTATTGTAGATTAGCTGCTATAATGCACTTTTTGACCATGCATTATTCATTATTATAAGGCTCAATAAGTATGTGGCAACGAATTAAGACGGCAATTGTTCTCGTTATTATCGTTGGTATTGCAATGTTTGCGAGCCAAACCCCTGTTTTATTTGCACCCCTTTTAGCCGTTGGCGTGATTATTGCGGCTCATGAATGGACGAAGCTGATGCCTAAGTGGCGTCAGCCTGCTGTATTTGTATTGCTAGTCTTGGTGCTGACTTTAGTTTCTCTTATATTTAAAGTGACTTGGCTGTTTTGGTGGGTGGCGTCACTTGCCATATGGTTGATGGCGCTGTCTTGGGTTAGAGTATTTCCAACGCACACCAATTGGTATGGAAAGAAGCTGGCCTTGATGGGTGCTGTGATATTGACCGCATCGATTACAGCTATGTTTTATTTGTGGCAACTGTCGGCATGGTGGTTGCTCTATGTATTCTTATTGGTCTGGTGTGCAGATAGTGGCGCTTACTTTGTCGGTCGCAAGCTCGGTCGTCGCAAGATGGCACCAAATGTCTCGCCTAATAAGAGCATGGAAGGACTGGCTGGCGGATTGGTCACAGGCTTGCTAGTCGTCATTGGGATTAGTGTCTTTAAACTACAATTGACTGGTGTGCCATTAATCACATTTGTGGCATTATCAGCGATAACGATTTTAGCATCAGTACTTGGTGACCTATTTGAGTCGATGCTCAAACGCCGTGCTGATGTCAAAGACTCGGGAACGATTCTTCCAGGTCATGGCGGCATATTGGATCGTATCGATTCGCTATTGTCTGCCACACCAATATTTGCACTTGGTTTTTGGGCGATACAACAATTTGGCTTGATCGTCGTATAAAGCATCAACGTCAGAGCGTTCAAAAATCAAAGCGCTTAAAAATCAAGGCGTTTATTTATTTTTATTTTTCACAGTATCCTTCATAGGCATCAATGGTTATGACGCAACGCATCGCCGTACTAGGCGCAACAGGTTCAATTGGCGATAGTACGTTAGCAATATTAGCAGCACAACCACAGTACACGGTCTATGCTTTGTCCGGCTATCACCGTTTAGACAAGTTATTCGCCCTCTGCAAACAGTTTTTACCGAAACGCGTCAGCGTACCGACAGCAGCCGTTGATGATTTTGCTAAGCGTCTCAGTGCGGCAGGTCTGGACATCGATGTCGTGGGCGGCGAGCAAGGGCTGATAGATATCGCCGTTGACTCGCAAACTGATACCGTGGTCGCCGCGATTGTGGGTGCTGCTGGGCTGCCTTCTACTTTAGCCGCCGCTCGTGCAGGCAAGCGTATTTTACTTGCCAATAAAGAAGCGCTGGTGATGGCAGGGCAGGTAATGATTAATGCTGTCAAAATGCACAATGCCACTTTGCTACCGCTTGATTCAGAACACAATGCTATCTTTCAGTGCTTACCACTCGCTATTCAGCAAGACAATACCCAAATCCATCAGTCAGAACATGGCGTACGTAAGCTATGGTTGACCGCCTCTGGTGGGCCATTTTTGCAGCAGTCATTTGAGCAGATGCAACAGGCAAGCGTCGCTCAGGCAGTCAAACATCCAAACTGGTCAATGGGTCAAAAGATATCCGTCGACTCTGCAACGATGATGAATAAAGGCTTGGAGTTAATAGAAGCTTGTCATTTATTTGATTTGACTGAGGATAAGATAAATGTGGTCATTCATCCACAAAGTATCATTCACTCAATGGTAGAATATAGCGATGGTAGCTTCTTAGCGCAGCTGGGCAGCCCAGATATGAAAACGCCCATCGCGCATGCACTCAGCTATCCAAACCGAATTGAGAGTGGCTCGCAGCCATTGGATTTATATGCGCTCAGCGGATTAGAATTTATCAAGCCAGACTTGCAAAAATTTGCGTGTTTACGTCTAGCACGTCAAGCCATGCAAGCGGGTACGCAAGCGACTATTGTACTCAATGCTGCGAATGAAATCGCGGTGGCTGCATTTTTAGATGGACAAATTCGTCTGACTGATATTGCGGATATCAATGAGCAAGCCTTAAATGACATTCAGGTGCCACCATTGACTGAAACTGCTGATATAGAAGATATATTAACGATTGATAAGATAGCGCGGCATCTTACTGACAAGCTTGTAGCAAAGTTGGCATAATCGTAATTAGTATAATCGCAGAAAAAAGCTTTTAGTCAAAAGACGATGTTCAGCATGCCCTAGCAAAGATGTTGATAAAAGATGCTAAGAAATCATACTGAGAAAAGATCATGACGTTTTTATTAACGCTCCTTGCAGCAATATTTGTCTTAGGTCCGCTTATTGCATTGCATGAGTGGGGTCACTATATCGTGGCACGTATGTGCGGCGTTAAGGTGCTGACTTACTCTATTGGTTTTGGGCCTAAGCTGTTTGGTTGGACCAGTAAAAAAAGTGGTATTGATTATCGCATTTCGGCATTGCCACTAGGTGGTTATGTCAAAATGCTCGACGAGCGTGAAGGTGAAGTAGCCAAAGATGAGCAACACTTGGCATTTAATCATCAGCATCCGCTAAAGAAGATTGCGATTGCTGCTGCTGGCCCTATCATGAATTTTGTCATTGCTATTGCGCTGTTTTGGGTACTGTTTATGACGCCATCAGAGCAATTAGCGACTAAAATTGGCAGCGTATTGCCTGATACGCCTGCTGCTATGGCGCAGCTACCTGTTGGTGGTAAAATTGTTGCGATCGATGGTCATGATGTGCAAACGTGGGAAGGTGTTAATTATCGTTTGGCTGGACGTATGGGCGAAACAGATGATGTGAGTATCACGGTGCAATCAGCTGTTCAAACTGATAACTCGACCAAAACGTATCAAGCGCCCGTGCAGCAATTTATGCAAGGCGCGGCTCAAGGCAAAGATGCATTGACCAGCTTTGGGATGCTGCCGTGGCAACCAGACATTGCCCCGATAGTGGGTGATTTGAGCGCTGATGGCGCTGCCAGTCGGCAGGGGCTAAAAGTCGGCGATCGCATTACGGCTATTAATGATATAGAAATCAAAGACTGGATCAGTGCTACCCGTATCATCCGCGATAGCCCTGAAACGCTGCTTAATTTTACGGTTCTACGTGATGGCAAATCTGTGCAATTGCAGATTATGCCGCAAGGTAAAAAAGATAACTTAGGTAACGATTATGGCCAAATTGGTGCTATGGTGGTACAGTCTGAGATTGTGGTCCCTGATGCGTACAAAACCACAGTCGTCTATGGTCCTGGTGAGTCATTAGTAAAGTCATTTGAGAAGACAGAACAGCTAGCAGTAATGACGGTTAGCTCAATGGGGAAAATGCTGTCGGGCATGATTGGGTTGGATAATTTGTCAGGTCCTATCACGATTGCCAAAGTTGCCAAACAGAGTTTTGATATCAGTTGGCAGATGGTACTGTCTACTGCGGCTTTGATTAGTTTGAGTCTGGCGGTATTGAATCTTTTGCCCATTCCTGTATTGGATGGTGGTCATATCGTCTATCATTTTATTGAATTGATTCGCGGTAAGCCACTCTCAGAAGGCGTGCAAATGATTGGTCTAAATATCGGTTTACTCTTGCTGGCAGGTTTCATGGTGTTAGCAATTGGTAATGATATCAGTCGGCTATTTTGATTAAATGATAGCTAATATAAATGATAAGGCATTATGTACTAATGGCTTTACGCCTATCATAGACTGATTGTTGCTATGATAAATGATAGTGCTTCATCTCATGGTCTCTGTACTAATCGTAATTTTTAGTTTATTTTGTGATGCATTTTATATAAAGTGTTCTGAGTCTCCCTCATGTGAGTTAAAAATCTCATATGCAATGGGCTAGACAATACGTGCTTTTTAACTTAACTTAAGCAAGTTTTTTATTGACGGATAGTGTTTATGCGTACGCCTTTATTTATGAGCGCGGCAGGGTTGCCGTTAGTTGTAGCGATGATGAGTATGCCAGTACATGCTGCAGAGTTTGTAGTCACTGACATCGGTTTTAATGGTCTACAACGCCTAACCCCCGATAGCCTCTATCCGGTTCTGCCTATTTCGGTAGGAGACACGGTGAGTGACAGTAGCTTGGCAGCGAGTATTAAGGCGCTATATGCGACTGAAAATTTCGCTGACATTCAAAGTCGTGTCGAAGGCGGTCAGCTACGATTTGATGTCGTTGAGCGTCCAACCATTGCTGAGGTGACTTTTGAAGGTAATAAGCTTATTCCAAAAGAAGGGCTTGAGCAGGGACTGAAGAATGCTGGCCTAACTGCAGGTGATGTGCTTAAACAGGCCACACTACAGGGCGTCGCTAACGAGTTACAGCAGCAATACATCAGCCAAGGTTACTACAATAGTAATATCGAAGTGGATCAAACGCTACTTGACGGCAATCGTGTTAAGTTAGAGGTACGCTTCGTCGAAGGTGATCCTGCTAAAGTTGTTGATATCAATGTTATTGGTAATAAACATTTCAGCGATGAAGAAATCAAAGACGTATTTGCGGTAAAAGAATCGTCTTGGAAAAATCTGATCTCTAAATCTGACCGCTATGCTCAAGAGAAGCTGGCCGCTAGTTTAGAAAACCTAAAAGCGCTCTATCAAAATGATGGTTATGTGCGTTTTGCAGTAGACAATGCCGTGCTTAATATTAGTGAAGATAAAAATAGCATCTTTATTGAAGTGAGTCTTAATGAAGGTGAACAATATCAGTTCGGCGACGTTAATTTCTTAGGCAAGCCAACGTTTGATAACGATGAGCTAAAAGAGCTGGTTACTTTTGCCCCTAACGAAACGTATTCACAAGCCAAGTTAGATGCGACTACCGCAGCGCTTAAGAGTCGTTATGGTAATGAAGGTTACTATTTAGCGCAAGTCAGACCTGTGCCTCGTATCAATGATGATACCAAAATGGTCGAGATTGATTACTTCATCGACCCTGCACGTCCTATCTATGTTCGTCGCATTAACTTTACAGGTAACATTAAAACCCAAGATGAAGTGCTTCGCCGTGAAATGCGTCAGTTAGAAGGCACACTGTCTTCTAATGACAAGATTCAGCTGTCACGCACACGTTTGATGCGTACTGGTTTCTTTAAAAGTGTGACTGTCGATGTTAAACCAGTACCTAATCAGCCAGACCAAGTTGATGTGAACTATGTGGTTGAAGAGCAGCCTTCTGGTAGCTCTACTATTGCTGCAGGTTATTCACAAAGCGGCGGTGTGACATTCCAGTTAGATTTGACTCAGAATAACTTTATGGGTACTGGTAACCGTGTAAAAGCTGCGTTGTCACGCTCAGAAACCGTTGACTCTTATAGCTTAGGGTATACCGATCCGTACTTTACTGAAAATGGTGTTTCTCAGGGTCTGAGTGCTTATTATCGTAAGACCAAATATGATGATGATAACGTTAGTAACTATGTGACAGATTCCCTTGGTGCTACGCTTAATTACAGCTATCCAATTGACGAAACCAAGCGAGTCAGTGCTGGTTTGAACGTTGATAATACGACCGTACGTGGTGGTAAATACCTTGGAATTTCCAACGTTCAAGAGCTGTTAGAAGATGGTGGCACGGCCACATACTATGATGATGCAGGTGATGCTAGTTTTAAAAATGACTATACGACTTATAATTTACTATTTGGCTGGGATTACAGCACGCTAGATCGCCCAGTATTTCCGACCAAAGGTATGAGCCACGCAATTGATGCAACAGTTGGCGTTGGCGATTCCAGCTACCAGAAATTAACCTATAGCGGTAATGTTTATTATCCTATATATAAAGATTTTATCGCACGCGGCTATACCAAGCTTGGCTATGGTAATGATTTGCCATTCTATGAGAACTTCTATGCTGGTGGTTATGGTTCAGTCCGTGGGTACGAATCTTCTACGCTTGGGCCTAGATCAGAAAATTATTATTATGCTGAAAATGACATAGAAACTACGGGTGAAGAAGTTGGTGGTAATGCACTGGCAACTTTCGGTGCCGAGCTAATTTTACCAATGCCATTTAAAGGTGATTGGGCAGATCAAGTACGTCCAGTATTGTTTGCTGAAGGTGGACAAGTCTTTGATACCACTGGTAAAGAAGATGAAACCTTTGAGGATACAGGTGTGTCTTTAATCACTCAAGACAACAGTTTACGCTATAGCGCGGGTGCGGGTATCACTTGGTATACCCCTATTGGACCTATTTCACTCAGTTATGCCATGCCTATCGGTGATAAAGAAGGCGATGAGACTGAAAAAGTTCAGTTCCAGATTGGTAGTACGTTCTAGCGCTATATCCGTTAGACAGTAATAGATTGCCAAGATGATTTTTCAGCTTGGCAATTGCCTTATTCATAACAATATTAATAGTCACTATGATAACGATAGAGCAAATTATCACTCGGATTGAGCAGCGTCAGCCGATTACCAACAAGACTGAAATTAACGCTGAACAATTACGTCAAGAGCTTGATGGTGTGGGTAGTCTGAGCACTGCTAATCATCAGCAGTTGAGCTTTTTAGCGGGTGCTCGATATGCTTCTAGTCTTGCTAGTAGTCAGGCAGGGGTAGTGCTAGTCACTGCAGAGTATAGTGATCAAGTACCCTCATCAGCGGTAGCGCTAGTGGTCGCAAGTCCGTATTTGGCTTATGCGAGTACCAGTCAGCTATTCAGTCGCGAACTACGGTCTAACGAGATTCATCCTAGTGCAGTGATTGCTGATAGTGCGATTATTGGTAATAATGTCAGTGTCGGTCCTTTTTGTGTGATCGGTGACCATGTGCATATTGGTGAGCGTAGTTCATTAGCTGCTCATGTGGTCGTTGAGGCAAATACTACAGTAGGCACTGATTGTATTATAAAATCACACGTGGTTATTGGACATGATTGCATCATTGGTAATCATGTCAGATTGCATGCAGGTGTAAGTGTGGGCTCAGAAGGGTTTGGTTTTGCACCAACCACTGATCCTAGCACCACAGGCTGGGAGCGTATCGCTCAATTAGGGCGTGTAATGATCGGTGACTATGTACGAATTGGTAGCCAGACCTGTATCGATCGCGGTGCCATTGATGATACGGTTATCGGTAATAATGTGATTATTGATAATCTAGTGCAAGTTGCTCATAACGTGCATATCGGTGATGGTAGTGCGATTGCTGCCCAAACGGCTATCGCTGGTAGTACTCGAATAGGTAAGCGCTGCATCATTGGTGGTGCTGTTGGCATTACTGGTCATATTGAGATCACAGATGATGTAACCTTGTCTGGAATGACGATGGTAACCAAATCCATCAAAACTGCTGGTTCATATTCCTCTGGAACGGCTGCAATGCCGACGGCTAACTGGCGACGTGCTGCAGTACGTTTTCGTCAGCTTGGCCATGATTAGCGCCACTACAAACAAATCATAAAGATTCAACACATAGCAAGGAAGCGCCATTATGAGCAGCCAAGACATAAATATTTTAAATGATGACAATATTAAAAGTTTAGATGAGCAAGGTCTTAAGTTACCATTAACTTATCATACGCTTAAGCATTATTTGCCACACCGTTATCCTTTTCTCTTGGTAGACAAGATTATTGATTGTACACCTGGAGAATGCATTACTGGCGTGAAGAACGTGACGATTAATGAAGAATTCTTTAATGGTCATTTTCCTGATGAGCCGATTATGCCAGGGGTATTAATGGTAGAGTGCATGGCTCAAGTCTCAGGCGTTCTTGGATTTATTAGTGCGGGGCTCACGGCAGAAGATGGTTATCTATATCTGTTTGCAGGCGTAGACAAGGTTCGCTTTAAGCGCCGTGTTATCCCTGGTGATCAGCTAACTATTCGTGCCAAAACAGTCATGCAAAAGCGTGGTATTTATAAGTTTGATTGTACCGTACATGTCGACGATGAGTTGGCTGCTAGCGCTCAAATAATGATTGCTCGCCAAGAGCAATAGTACTGATTGATAATGATAGCGTCCATAGTGAGCGATAGCATCTAAATAGCTATCTCAAAATGGACAATCAGAATAACCATTGAATATTTTATATAATAGCAGAGCCAATTTTAGCTTTTTAAACACTGCTAAGTTGGCTGTATTTTTACCATTTACTCGCATCAGATGATACAAAGGCCCACATTATGAGTCAGATCCATTCAACAGCACTCATCTCACCGTCCGCTCAGATTGATGAGACTGCCACCATTGGTCCATATTGTATCGTTGGTGATGAGGTATCTATTGGTGCACATACTGTTTTGCACCGACATGTAGTCGTCACCAAATTAACTCGTATCGGTCAGCACAATCAAATTTACCAGTTTGCTAGCATTGGTGAAGATCCACAAGATTTGAAGTACGCAGGTGAACGCACCTGGCTTGAGATTGGCGATCATAATACCATTCGTGAGGCGTGTAGCTTACACCGTGGTACGGCACAAGATGGTGAGCTGACCAAAATTGGTAGCCACAATCTGCTGATGGTCAATACGCATGTGGCTCATGATTGTGTGATTGGCGATCATAATGTATTGGCGAATAATGTCGGTGTGGCAGGCCATGTCACGATTGGTGATCATACGATTATCGGTGGTAACTCAGGTATTCATCAATTTTGTACGGTGGACGACTATAGTTTGATCGGTGGGGCGAGCTTAATTCTAAAAGACGTGGCTGCCTTTACAATGGTATCTGGTAATCCGGCAAAAGCGCATGGTCTGAACATCGAAGGTATGCGCCGTAAAGGCTGGTCAAAAGAGACCATCAACTTTTTACGCGAAGCCTATCGTACAATTTTTAGATCGGGTTTGACGACCATAAAAGCGCTAGAAGTTTTGAATAATGAGCTGTTGCCACAAGAGCCAAAAATTCAACTGCTCATTGACTCATTACAGAAAAGCCGTCGTGGCGTGGTACGTTAAAAATAGAATAAAATGCGCTAAAAATTAGTAGC
>NZ_JBVFXW010000050.1:0-20410 GCF_055522395.1 Psychrobacter sp. TPE 89C | reverse complement strand
CTTCTAATCGACCAAACGCTTGTTAAATTTAGATAAAACCCTGAAAGTCATAACTATTAGTTATGGCTTTTTATGTTTGTGAGTACTTGACTTTTTTGGTCGCTTAGCAGAAACTGAGCGTTTACGGTATTGTAATCAATTCTTTCTTAATGTTACTGGGCGTTTCGCATTGATGCGCTTATTAAATAGCCTATTATTGTGAATGGCTTTTATGATAATCAAGGAAGATTATCAGTGACATTAATTGAAGCACGAGGATGGAAAAATGGCTATCAATAAACAAGAACATGCACAGTGGAGCTCAAGTTTTGGCTTCGTGTTGGCAGCAGTAGGCTCAGCAGTTGGTTTGGGAAATATATGGAAATTTCCATACATGGTAGGTGAAAGTGGTGGTTCAGCTTTCGTTATCGCTTATTTATTTTGTATTGCGTTAGTTGGCTTTCCAATTTTGGTTGCTGAATGGCTGATTGGTCGCCGCGGACAAAAGAACCCAGTTAATACCTTTGTTGATGTTGCCACAAGTGAAGGCAAGTCACGCAGTTGGGGGATTATTGGTGCTTCAGGTATTTTGGGTGGCTTCTTAATTCTATCGTTCTATAGTGTCATCGGTGGTTGGGCACTCAACTATGTGACTAAAATAGCGACAGGTCAGTTCGTTGGACAAGATAGCGATGCTGTTGGTGCTACATTTGATGCTATGTTAGCCTCTGCTGGTACATTAACGATATGGCATACAGTATTCATGTTCTTTACCGCTGTTATCGTTGGTATTGGTGTGACGAGCGGTATCGAAAGAACAGCTAAAATTTTAATGCCATTATTAGGTTTGATTCTATTCGTTATCGTTGGTTACAACGTCATGAATGGTGGCTTTGGTGAGGCAGTGGCTTATCTGTTTACTCCTGATCTAAGCAAGCTGACCGAAGATGTTATGATTGCCGCATTGGGCCATGCTTTCTTCACACTATCAATTGGTATGGGTATCATGGTTGCTTATGGCTCATATTTGGGTCGTGAAGTGAACTTACTTAAGACGGCACGTACGGTTGTTATTCTAGATACTGTGATTGCTTTGGCTGCTGGTCTAGCTATTTTCCCAATTATCTTTAGTAATGGTCTAGATCCTGCTTCAGGTCCTGGTCTTATCTTTGTTAGTTTGCCAATTGCTTTCGGTAGCATGGGCGCTGGTACGATTATTGGTACATTGTTCTTCTTACTTATTACCTTCGCTGCTGTTACTTCAGCAATCTCATTGCTTGAGCCAACGGTTGAGTTTTTAGAAGAGCGTACTTCCATGAGCCGTACTGTAGCGACGATCGTTTCGAGTACTATCATTTGGTTGCTAGGTATCGCGGCATTACTATCGTTCAATCTATGGTCTGACGTTACTATCTTGGACAACAATATTTTCGATGCTCTAGATAAATTGACCAGTAAATTCATTCTACCTTTAACGGGCCTTGCAGCGATTATATTCCTTGCTTGGAGAATGGATCAGCGTAGTATTCAACAAGAGCTTGGATTGTCTAATGGTGCGTTTCAGGTTTGGCAAATCGTTGCTAAATTCGTTGCCCCAATTGCAGTCGTAGTCGTATTTGTTAATGCGTTAATCTAATAAATTTAAAGCAAGGCATTTGATTGCTCTGCTTTAAAAGTAATAGACATACAAAAGGGCTTAAGATAACTCTTAAGCCCTTTTGTATGTCTATCGATAAATAATTGCGATGATTAGCGTAAGTTTAGCTCAGGTACTGTTTGACCACGTTTAGCATAAAACTCGATGACGAACTCATCAAATGTGTCTTGTTCAATAGCATCTCTAATACCCTGCATCAAACGTTGGTAATAGCGTAAGTTATGAATGGTGGCTAGCTGAGCGCCTAGCATTTCTTTACATTTATTCAAGTGATAGAGATAAGCTCGGCTGAAGTTCTGGCAAGTATAGCAGTCGCATTCAGGGTCTAATGAACCTTCGTCATTGCGATACTGGCTATTACGGATACGTACCACACCAGCGTTGTCTGTATCGCCTGTGACAAAGTAGTGGCCGTTACGTGCGTTACGAGTGGGCATGACACAATCAAACATATCGACACCGCGACGTACGCCCTCAACTAAATCCTCAGGCTTACCAACGCCCATTAGATAGCGTGGCTTATCTGCTGGCATATCATCAGGAAGGTAGTCTAGGACATCCATCATCTCATCTTTTGGCTCACCAACAGACAGACCACCGATGGCATAACCATCGAAGCCAATATTTAGCAGACCTTCAAGTGATTGCTGACGTAAATCAGGATACATGCTGCCTTGTACGATACCAAATAAGGCATTGGTACTGCCCAGTCTGTTATGCTCATCCACACAGCGTTGTCCCCAACGTAGCGATAGCTCTAAAGACTTTTTCGCTTCATCATGAGTGGCTGGATAGGGCGTACACTCGTCAAACTGCATGACGATGTCTGAGTTCAAGCTATACTGAATTTGCATCGATTTTTCTGGAGACAGAAAAACTTTAGCACCGTCGATAGGAGATTTAAAATCTACACCTTCTTCGGTGATTTTACGCATGGCACCCAGACTGAATACTTGGAAACCACCTGAATCAGTCAGGATAGGCTTGTCCCAATGCATGAACTTATGCAAGCCACCAAACTTATCAATCACCTCGGTACCTGGACGCAACCATAGATGAAAGGTATTGCCCAAAATAATATCCGCACCGATGGCCTCGATATCACGTGGCAGCATACCCTTGACCGTACCATAAGTACCAACAGGCATAAAGGCAGGCGTTTGCACGTCGCCATGATTGAGATGAACTGTACCACGGCGTGCACGCGTGTCACCGCTGGCCGTTTTATGTAAGACAAATTGCATATGATTATCGCTATTTACGCTATGAAAATGGCGATAATTATAGCATTGTTAGCGGTTTTTTTGGACATATAGTCAGAGAATCACTGAACTGCTACGGTGTTACTCTCCCTAAATGTACTACTTGTACCATCTTCAGTCGGCTGCCTTGTACCCGTTTTAGCGTTCTTTGACTATAGATATTGGGTGTCATCGATATATGGTCGATACACACTTTGGTCAATCTCGCTTTGTTATAACCAAAAAACACAGATAGCAAGTGGCGTCATTGATAAAGTACCAATCATACAGATGGCGCACTTAAAGTCATCAGGCCGTAATTAGACGACATCAGACGACATTTTAAGAGACTAGGAAGATAATATGAAAAAGACAGGTTATTTATTATTAATGGGCGGATTATTATTGATATCAAAAGGGGCGATGGCCGCTGAGACGGAAGAGCCAGAGTACACGTTATTGACACAAATAGGCGACTTTGAGCTGCGTCATTATGACGAGCAGCTCGTGGCACAAACGTGGGTGAGTGGCGATCAAGACGCCGCCAGTCGAGAAGGGTTCAAAGTGTTAGCGGATTATATTTTTGGTAATAATACAGCACCAACGGGCGGCAGTAGTAAAATTAGCATGACAGCGCCTGTGACCATGCAGCCTAATAATAAAAAAAGTGAAACCGACTCACAGAAAATCGCGATGACAGCACCAGTGAGCATGCAGCAGGAGGATGGAAAGTGGCGCGTGCAGTTCACTATGCCAAGTCAATACACTATGCAAACGTTACCAAAGCCTAATAATCCAAATGTTGAGATTATTGAAGTGCCTGCACAGACTTATGGTGTGATTAAGTTCTCTTGGCTCGCAGGAGAAGACAAAGTAGCGGAAAAAACCAAAGCGCTGCAAACATGGATGCAAGACCAGAATCTGACCCCTACAGGCGAGCCTGAATTGGCACGTTATAACCCACCTTGGACGTTACCATTTTTGCGCCGTAATGAGGTGATGATCGCCTACGAGTCAAAATAATAGCCGCAGCTCAAAGATATAATTTTTAATGAATATGTTATTTATCTGCTTTAACTATTCATAGGTTTATAGAAATTAGCCCCATAAAAAAAGACAGCAATCGCTGTCTTTTTTGTATTCAGGATTTTGGGTAACTTGTCTAGTTTTTTTGCTCGCGAATGATATTAAGCATACGGCGTAATGGTTCAGCTGCGCCCCATAGCAGTTGATCACCGACAGTAAATGCACCTAGATATTCAGGGCCCATATTGAGCTTACGCAGGCGACCTAACGCAACAGTCAAAGTACCAGTGACAGCCACTGGCGTTAAGCGGTTTATGGTTGCTTCTTTGTCATCTTCGACCAAATCTAACCACTCGTTGCCGCTGTTTCTTAATGCCGCTTCGATTTCTTCTAATGGAATGTCTTTTTTGAGCTTGATCGTCAGCCCTTGCGCATGGCAGCGCATCGCACCGACGCGGACACACATACCGTCGATAGCAATCTTATCAGCTTCAGAATTACCAAGGATTTTGTTGGTTTCAACACCACCTTTCCATTCTTCTTTGGATTGCTTGTTCTCTAGTTGAACATCAATATATGGTATTAAGCTACCTGCTAGTGGCACACCAAAGTATTGGGTAGGGAAGTCATCTGAGCGCTGAGTTTGCGCGATTTTTTTGTCGATCTCAAGAATCGCGCTAGCAGGGTCAGCCAACTCGTCTTTGACTGCATCATGTAATATGCCCATACCGCTAATAAGCTCGCGCATGTTGTTGGCACCAGAGCCACTAGCGGCTTGGTATGTCATGGCGCTGACCCATTCGACCCAGCCTCTATTAAACAACTCACCGATGGCCATCAACATCAATGACACGGTACAGTTACCACCGATAAAGTCTTTTTTACCATTGGCTAAGGCACTATCGATGACAGCGCGATTGACTGGATCAAGAATAATGATGCTGTCATCTTTCATTCGCAACGTGCTCGCTGCATCAACCCAATAACCATTCCAACCGCCATCACGTAATGGTTGATGTACCTTTGACGTGTAATCACCACCTTGGCAAGTAATAACGACATCACAAGCAGCAAGTGCGTCAATATCATGAGCATCTTTTAATTGGCTAGTTTCAATACCCTCAAAGCTTGGCGCATCTCCGCCTGCGTTGCTGGTTGAAAAGAACACAGGTGTGATGCCATTGAAGTCATTTTCTTCTTGCATACGTTGTATCAATACTGACCCAACCATACCGCGCCAGCCTACCAAGCCTACTGTTAAATTACTCATGAAATCCAATCCTATTTACAATTATTTGTTGCATCACCAACCGATAACAATGCCGTGAATAGCGCCAAAAAGCAAGGCGTTTTAGCGGTTTTCTATATACTATTAACTATGTTCGTTATAACTTTAAGTTATTAGCATAATAGTGACACTCACTATGCCTTAGACAACTCATCGTATATTAATAATATCTAACAATCATGACTATCGAAAAGACATATACGATGATGGTTATTATGAGCTTGTAAATATTGTAATGTTTTATGATAGTTGTCGCATCATGATTGCTCATTAGTAGTCTATAATATTGTGAAATGCTAAGGTTAGAAGCGAACTTCAATTCAGACCAAGCCATGCCATATTTTGCCACCGAATAAGTCATGAACAGGGCCATTTCTTCAGTCATCATCCTAATAGACGGTTAATACACACTATGGATCTCTCACTATTATATTACAGCCTACAAGGGCTAGCAGGATTCATTGCCTTCGTAACGATTTGGGGTTGGATACCACTTGATAATTGGTGGGTACGCGGCGTTGAGTTTCCACGCATTCAAATCATGGTGTTAGGTGCCATTGCTTGGATTGGCATGCTGCTGTTTTGGTCAGAATGGGCGTTAGGTCAGTGGCTGTTATTCTTAGTCTTAAGTATCACTTTAGCATTTCAGCTGAGAATGATACTGCCTTATACTAGATTGTGGAAAAAAGAAGTCGAGAAAGCAAAAGACAAACCAGAGGGGCAGGATAATCATCTAAAAATAATGGTTTCAAATGTTTTGACGCCTAACGATAATACGCAAAAACTGGTTGATTTGGTCAAGCAAAAAGAACCTGATATTTTAATTACGCTAGAAAGTGATAAAAAATGGGAAAAGGCCTTGCAGCAGATCGAATCTGACTATCCTTATACCGTAAAGGTTCCATTGGATAATCTGTATGGTATGCATCTCTATTCTAAGCTTGAGTTGATTGATCCTGAAGTCAAATACTTGATGATTGATGATATTCCTTCTATTCATGCGCAGCTGCGCTTGCAAAGTGGTCGCGTCATTTGGTTGTATTGCTTGCATCCTATGCCGCCCAGTCCAACCGAAGCAGACAAATCTACCACTCGAGATGCCGAGCTGCTCATGGTCGGAAAGCATATAAAAGAAAACGACCAAACGGCGATATTGGCAGGTGATCTCAATGATGTGGCATGGTCAAAGACGACTCGACGTTTTCAGCGTATATCTGGGTTACTAGACCCTCGTATCGGCCGACATTTTATCAATACTTTCCACGTCAATTATCCATTTCTGCGTTGGGCATTAGACCATATTTTCCATAGTGCCTGCTTTACCGTTGTAGATATAAAGCGCATGCCCTCTATTGGCTCTGACCACTTTCCTGTTATGACGACGCTACAATATGAGCCAGAAAAGACCAGCCAACAAGCGCAAAATGCGCCTACTAAGGACGCAGAAGATATTAAAGAGACAGACCATAAAATAGAAGAAGGTAAAAAAGAAGGTAAAAAGGTATCAAAAGAACACGCAGAAGAGTAAATGATTTTGGACTAATAGGCACTAACGTTATAAGCTATTGTACTGTCTAGCTTTGTCTAAAAACGTAAGCATATGCTTACGTCAAATAAGGTCTTTAGCCTCTAGTTGTATCAAACTGATTGCCCTACAATACGACCATCAACACAAGGATATGCAAGGATGCAGTGTTGAGACAGTATCAATAAAAGCTCAGGTCAGCCCGCTGTCTTATAGTTTACTGTTCATGACTTAGGATGAGTCAACACGGAAATAATAACAACATGAAGCGTTAAAGCCTCGAACCAATCGCCCTAGGTTCGGGGCTTTTCTTTGTGTGTAAAATTCATTCGCTGAAGATTCATTTTTTGGGTTTTATAGAAAATTAGAATATCAGGAATTAAAAAAGATCCTTAAACGCTAGCTTTTAAAAATGGGCGCCTATCAATAAAAAAGGGTACATGCATTGGCATGTACCCTTTTTCAAAAAGACTATTTATGTTGTTAATCTATTCGGTAGCTTCTTATCCAAGTACTTGGATATAAGCGCTAGAACGTAACTCTTGTAGCCAGTCTTCTTGAGCCTGTGGTGCTAGGCGTTGGTACAATGCTTGACGTGCCATATTGCGACGATATTGTTCACTAACGTCCTGATCACGCTTACCATCAACTTTTAAGATATGCCAACCGAACTGGGTCTTGAAAGGCGCAGAATAATCACCGACCGCTGTATTTTTCATGACAGCTTCAAACGGACCGACCATGTCCTCTTCACTGACCCAGTCAAGATCGCCACCGCGACCAGCTGAACCGGGATCATCTGAATAGGTTGATGCTAAACCAGCAAAGTCAGCACCACTACGTAGCTGCTCATATAAGTCATTGATTTTTTGTTCAGCAAGCGCGTCCGTCTGGAGCTCATCAACTTTCACCAAGATGTGACGAGTTTGCCACTGCGGTATCAGCATGGTATCACTGGCTTTTTTATTAGCAAGCTTAATGATATCGATACCTTCAGGGGTAACTAATGGTTCGCTAACCGCACCGACGTCAAGCTTGGTAATTTGGCTTGACAGTTCTGTAGGCAATGAGGCCGCTTTGTGAAAGCCCATATCGCCACCTTGTAGTGGGATAGGATAGCTACCTTGGCTAGCAGCGACAGCTTCCGTGACATTGACATCTGATACGAGCAGGCGAGTGCGTAATGCTTCCGCTACCTTTAATGCTTCTGCACGCTGCGCCTCTGATAAACGGCTATAGTCATCGATGTAAGGCACGCGTACATGAATGGTTTGATATTCACTTTGGTTCAATCGCTTGGCTTCAGGAGATGCCAAAAATGCATCAATATCCTGCTCGCTGATGCGGACACGATCACTGATTTGACGTTGCTGCAATGCTTGAATAGAGGCGTCTTCGATCAACTGAGCACGCAGAGCAGCGTAGCTACCAGGTCTTGCTGCATCTAAGCGTTGCTGTAGTGCTGAGATGCTATTGAGTCCTTCTGCTTGTGCGATTTGACCTAGGCGCTGATTGATAGCGGCATCGTCAGGTTTTAGGCCTGAGCGCTTAATCATAGACAGCTGCAACTCACGTAAGATAAGTGCATTTAACACTTCAGACTGTAGCTGAGCTGAGTTGGCAATTGGCTCGCCAGCAGCTTTAGCACGTGCTTGAGCTTGCGTAATAGCCGCAACCAATTCACTTTTTAAGATAGCATTTTCATTGACTAATGCAATGATACCGTCTGTGCTGTTGGCTGGGGTCAAGCGATTCACGTTGCTTTGTTCAGCATTGGTTGTCGCTTTAGCCGCTGCAGGCTTTACGGTGGCAGCTTGGGCACTGAGACTAAGCACAAGGCCTGCACTCATACCCATCGAAAACAGTACAGCACGGCTGGTTTGACGTACAGAAAAAAATCTCATGATGCTCCTCATCAATGTCATCGCATCGGATGGTAGTTGGTCAACCATATCCATTATATTTTAATAATCATATACTGAATAATCTTGTCCATAATAATGTGATAAATAGTATCACGTAAATAGATAGCTACGCGAGTAATGGGATAAGCTGACTTTATTTAACCGCTCATTCTTAATTTGTTCAGCTAAGTAGCTTATCGGTCTGTCATAAAGTTTTGGCTTTATAATAGACCTTGTAAGAAACCTTAGTTTTTCCACGCAGTTTGCACAGTATCAAAGCCACGTACCTTTTCAGACAGTAAACGCGTCAAACTACCATTACCGCTACCAAGACCACTTAGTCTAAGCTCTGCCATGATTGCTTGTGTCGGCTCGTTGGTAACATCCAAGTCATTATAATAACGACGGCCATAAACAGCAAAACCAAAGCAGCAGTCTTCGTAATCGACACCAACAAGTGCATCAAGCATCTTGCTGTTGCGATAATCATATTGGCCTTGTGTCAATATTCGCCATTTACTATTGATAGGGAATATAGCCGATGCAGTAACGGCAGATAACGGTAGCTGATTGGTGTTCGTATCACTTTGACGCTTTACGAAGCCGACATTAAATAAGCTGTTGTCTGTTGGCTGGTAACGTAGCTCGGTTGTGATAAAGTTTAAGTCATAGCTATTGCTCAATGCACCGTTTACATCGACCCAAACGTTATTATATGGTTGGATGCTCGCATCCCAAACCATGCCTGATGATGACGTGGTAAAAACAGGCTCATCATCGGCGAGCGTGACGCGACCATCATCGATATAAAACTGTTCTGCAATACTACCATCGAAACGTGTCACACCCGTTGCATCGATGTAACGATAATTAATCCCAGGCGTAACAGCATGCAAGTCTTGCAAGCGGTCATGACCTAAAAACCAACTGTCCGAAAATAGCTGCTCATAGTTGATAGAAGCAATACGGGTATTAAAGTTAGGAATATCATTCTGGTCTTCGTACGGTGCATAAGTGTACTTCAATCGTGGATTAAGTAATTGATAGCCACCCATAGTATCGTCAAATGCACCAAATGGTGAACCAGCGCGGTATAGGTGCAATCCAGCATCAATACTGGCTTGCGGTACAAACGCTGATAGACTGCCATCTTCTGCACCTAGCGAGCTATCCTCTAAGCTGTCTTCGTCATATGCCGTATAGAGGTGCTGTAGGCTCAGCTTTGGTTTGATGTAGCCCCAAGAAGATTCAATCGGATAAGTGGCACTAATTTTATTATAAAGACGTGTGCCGCTCTTTTCGGTCTCAGAACCATCATCGATAGATTTTTTAAAGTACGCTGAGTCACTAACACCCGTAATTTCAAAGTTATTGTTTGTTGGTATGCGGTAGTTCAGCATCAGTTGTGGCAGGCGAGAGTACGGTTTGTCTTTATCCTCTAGTGCGTCACCATCGCTGTCAAAAGCATCCAGTGTTTGAAAGGTCTCGAGTTTTAGTTCACCAGTGACATAGTCGTTATAATAGTTGAGGCGGGCACGTCTCGGTAAATTTACTGTACTATCGGATAAACCAAGCGTATCGAAGTCATCCAGATAGTCCGAATCCGAGACATAGCTGTATTTGAGATCTCCGCTTAAACGCGGAATACTCTTGGATTCCCAAGTATGATCATAAAACAGACTGCTACGATTTTCGTCATCGTACTCGTTATCATTAGGGAGGTATGAACCAGTTACCGTACCTTTACCGTAATTTTCGGTCAAATAACGAAACTCACCTGATAGCATGGGGTTGCGATCAGTGTAGATATGAGTATTGAGCGTGGCATCGTAATTGGGTGCCAAATTTAAATAATAAGGTACATCAACTTCAAGACCGGTTTCACTACTGATACCGACATTCGGTAATAAGAAGCCACTACTGCGGCGACTGTCTATTGGGAAGTTAAAATAGGGCAGATAGAATACTGGTATGTCAGCGATACGGAACGTTGTGTCGTAAGCTTCACCGCGGCCTGTTTCTGTATCTAAATCAATAGTTTTGGCATCAAACTGCCATTTTCGATTCATGGGCGGGCAGGTACTAAACATGACATCATCTAATTCGTAGTGACTGTCATTGGGTCTGTTTAAGCGCTTAGCATAGCCATGTGCTTGTAGGTCGACACTAGCAAAAGCCACATTCTCAGCGGTTGATTGTCCCGTTTCAGTGTTGTAGTTCAAGCTGTCTGCGACGCCAATCAGGCCGCCTTGTGACGCTCTTTCACTTAAACTGGCTTGAGTATTATTCATAGCCTGATTGGGTATATTATTCCGTGGTACTTTTTGCCCTGTCGCTTGGTCAGTAAACATGACGTTGCCTTGGGCTGCTGCCACACCTTTGCTCAAATCTAGCGAGACTTTTTCTGCTGCTATTTGCTGAGTGCCTTGATTAATAATGACATTACCCGAGAGCTCAGCATAGTCAACGCTGTCGTAATAACCATAGTCCGATTCTGTAAACAGAGGTGCTCGGTTATTTTCGAGGCTATTAGTGGCTCTAGCCTCATTGACAGCACGCTGATAATTAGGGTTGCTATGTGGATATACCCATTGGCCTTCACAGCGTTGTGAGCTATCTACAGTACGTATTGGTATCTGTAAGTTCTTACCAACTTTAGGAATGACTTGAGGACTGGTTGTGTCGACCATACTATCAGCAGTTGGAACCTCAGTATCGGGTGTTAGCTCATAGAACTCTGCCAAGCGCATTAAGCTGTCTTGAATGCTTTCATCATTTAAATCAAGCTTGTTGGTGTTTTTTGCAGTCTTAGGCGTGCTGGTATCATTACTTTGTACAGCGGCAAGGCTTTTCTGAGTATCGGGTGCTGGTACAAAAGCTGAATTGTTACTGTCTTGATTATCTCCGTCTTTATTGTTGCTATCTTTAATAGCAGTGACTTCTAGAGAGCTGTCATCTAGGGTGTCTTGACTAAAGGAGCTCTCAGTATTGAAAAAGCTGTCATTATTGACAGAACTATCACTGAGGTCGCTATCGTTAAAAGAGCTGCTATCTAAAGTGCTAACACTTGCAGCCGTATCAATACTATTAATGCCGTTGGTTAAAGTTGAGTCACCAATAGTAGCTTTAGCGGCGACTGCCTGTTGCGACTGTTTGGTTGCAGCAGTAGGCTTTGGACTCTGACTCGCTTGATAGTTGATATCACTATAATCAGGCGTTTGATTGATATTGCTATTAGCATTAGGCGCTGCTTTAGATATGTAACGTGTACTACTATCGGTGAGGATCGGCGCAGTTTTTTGTGTGTCAGCATCGCTGATTGCAGCATTAACGGCTAGGCTAGATAAGCCTAAGGCGCCAAATAAGATCACGCGAATGCTTTGGTAAAGCGGAGAATATAACAAGGGCACACCTATGATTGCAGAGCCTATTGGATTGCGATACTGAGCTTAGTAGCCGCATTATTGAACAAGGTATAGCAGTTAATAAACGACTAAAAAATCACTAATTGCTAATAGCGATCTCAAGAATTTGAGTGTTTTACATATAATGACGACTAATCATAGTCAAAAAAAACCAAATCAGCTACACTATTTACCAAAATTTATAATATAGCTAGGCTGCTTTTCGAATGATTGCCGAGATTATGCTTAGCGCTAAATATTGAATGATAACTCAATATACTTGTTATAGCAGTTATTGTGGCTCAAGATTTCACCATTTTAACAAGGTTTTACCTGACTTATCACTACTTTAATTGTTTACGACTTATATTTAACCTGCGATGCCCATTATGACTAACAAACTAACTTTAGAGCCGAACATGACTGATACCGAAACCAATAGTCGCCTACAGCAGCTAGAGAGCTGGTTGCAGCAGATATTTACAGGTAAAAGATTTAACTTAGATAGCCTGCCTGGTGATGCCAGCGCCCGCCAATACCATCGTATTCAACTACCAAAAGATGATGGTAATGGAGCGTTGAATTACATTGTCATGGATTCTGCTGACGAACAAGACGCCATGCGTCAGTTCATTAACGTTGCAAAATTGATGTCACCTGCTATTAATGTACCAGCGATTGTCGCACAAGATGTGACCAAAGGCTTTTTGGTCTTACAAGATTTTGGTGCGGTAGAGTTCGCCCATTTGCTTGTTGATGCACCCTCTACTCAAGTGAACGAGTACTATCAATTGGCAATGCAGACGTTGGTCGCATTACAGACCGTACCTGTTGAGACAGCAAAATCTCAGCACCAATTGCCAGATTATGATACGGCGTTATTAGATCGTGAAATGGGGCTGTTTACGGATTGGTTTATACCGTATGTCGGAATAGCGCTTGATAAAACGTTGTGGGACAATTTAAAAGTAGCATTGACGAAAGAGATTTTGCAGCAGCCACAAGTCATCGTTCATCGTGATTATCACAGTCGCAATCTGATGCAAGATCAAGCAGACCATTCGCGCTTAGGTGTGATTGATTTTCAAGATGCAGTGGTTGGTTCTTACACCTATGATTTGGTGTCACTAGTGCGTGATGCTTATGTTGAATGGCCGGAGCGTCAAATATCTGAATGGATGAAAGATTTTTGGCAATTACAGCAGCAAGCAGGACTAACCGCAGCTGCTAGTGCGCAACAGTTTGAAAATGATGTCAATGTAATGGGCGTACAACGTCATCTAAAAGTACTGGGGATTTTTATCCGTTTGTCTGAACGTGATGGCAAAGACCGCTATTTAGCAGATATTCCTAAAGTGATGAGTGACCTAGTCTTTGAGCTAGAGTGGCTTGGCAAACACGGTAGTGATAGCTTGCAACAAGCGCTACTACCATTTAATAAATGGTTTGTGGATGCCGTGCTGCCTGCATATCAGCATAAGTTTGTGCAACAGTATATCTAAACCTATTTATCATATTCGTATTTCAAGAGCTTAAAAATTACATATTATAGGAGTGTACATGTCTACCTCTACGATTACACAAGCCATGATTTTGGCAGCGGGCAAGGGTACTCGTCTACGCCCGTTGACGCTTGAGACGCCCAAGCCTTTGGTTGAAGTTGCGGGTCAGCCGCTTATCGTTTGGCATATCAAAGCGCTACAGGCGGCAGGTATCACTGACATTACGATCAATGCGTCGTGGTTGGCTGATAAGCTCATCGATACGTTGGGCGATGGCGCTCAATATGGCGTAAAACTGCATTGGTCAGTAGAAGGCGATGAACCTTTAGAAACAGCGGGTGGTATTTTTCAAGCATTACAAACTGATAAGCTGCGTGATGAGCCGTTTATCTTAGTGAACTCTGATGTTTGGACGACTTATGATTTTACCCAGTTGCAAGACTATACACTGGGTGCCGATCAGCGTGCGCATTTACTCTTGATTGATAATCCGGCGCACAATGATAGCGGAGATTTTGCGATTAATAATGGCCTTGCTAGTGAGCAACCTGTAGGTGATGGTGATAAATATACATTTGCTGGCATCAGTGTGATGTCACCTAGATTGGTTGATGGCTTGGTATCAGGTCAGCCAGCAGCGTTGGCACCATTGCTTAAACAAGCAATGCTCAAGTTTCAGATTACCGCTGAAGTCATTACTGACAATTGGATAGATGTAGGCACGCCTGAGCGCTTGGAACAGGTAAACGAGTTTATTGAAAGTAAGGGTGCCCAAAATCACTTAGGTGTATAAGCTCGATAAATTCTTATATAGTCAGAGAACTACTAAACTGCTACGGTGTTAGCCTCCTTAGATGTACTATTTGTACAATCTACAATCTACAATCTACAGCCAACTGCCTTGTAGCAATTTTAGATTTCTTTGTCTATATGAGTATGCATAAAAAAGCAGCGTTGATTTAATCAACGCTGCTTTTTTATACGTGTATCTCAATGAATATTAAACACCCATTGCTAGTTTGATTAGCTGTGCAATGGTAAACACGACCAAAAATCCTGCCACATATAGGCCGACAAACCATAGCCATTGTGACTTTTTCTTACTGAGCTTTTTCATGCTCGTCTCCCATTTACGTGTCAATACGCTTTTGAACATCAGTATAGCTACTGCTAAGGACAGCAATAGCCAGTGACTGTTTTATCAATTCATATGTCCATGCTTAACGTTCTTACTTATCAGTACATATGCTCATGATCCGTCTTACCCTTAAAGGTGTAATACGCAAAAGCGGTGTAACTCAAAATAATGGGTAGCATAATACCAGCACCAACGAGCATAAAGGACAGTGATGTATCTGCTGCGGCTGCTTCATAAATCGTCATTTGATACGGTACGATATAAGGGAACATGGCAGAACAAACACCGATATAACCCATCAAAAATAGCGCCACAGTCAATAAGAATGGACGATATTCACGTTCAGTGTTCAAGTCTTTACGCATAATAAAGAATAACACCATGACGATAATAGGCATGGGAGCCAGATATAATAGATCTGGGAAGTGAAACCATCCGTCGAGTGCATTGATATCTGAAAAATACATAAATACTGTGACGACAATCATGGCGACGACTAAAGCAGATAGCATCCAGCCAGAAACTCTGCGTGCCCAAACTTGTAGTTTGTGTTCTGTCTTGATAATAAGCCAGGTAGAGCCAAGTAGGGCATAACCGATAATCATCGCAAAACCGCAGACGATAGAGAAAGGCGTTAGCCAGTCAAATGGTCCACCGGTATACAAGCGATTGCTGGCTTCAAGCCCTTGTACCAATGCCCCAAGCATAATCCCTTGAGAAAAAGTAGCAAGTACTGAACCGACAAAAAAACAAGTATCCCAGACATGGCGACGTGTCGAGGATTTAAATCGAAACTCAAACGCTATGCCGCGTAGAATAAGACCAAATAGCATCGCTGTTACAGGTAAATAAAGACCCGTCATAATGATACCGTAAGCGACTGGGAAAGCGGCAAACAAGCCACCACCGCCCAATACCAACCATGTCTCATTACCATCCCAAAATGGTGCGATAGAGTTCATAATGCGGCTACGATTTTTATCGGAGCCTGCAAATGGAAATAAAATACCACAGCCTAGATCGAAACCGTCTAGTAAAACATAGACGAAGACTGCGAGAGCGATAAGTCCGCCCCAAATCAAAGGTAAGTCTAATACATCACCGTAGTTAAACATTAGCGTAACCCTCCTTCATCGATGTCATCTGCAGGTTCATCAAGGTCTGTTCTCATTCTGTCGCCAGCACTGGTATCGCCAGTCAACGTGCGACCTTGACCTTCTGTGACAGAATGCTCGTAGAAGTTATCTTCAGAAGGGTCTGAATAGGGTTTTGGCCCTTGAGCAATCAAGCGCAGGATATAGAAACTGCCTGCGCCAAAGACAAAGATATACAGCACAATGAAACCAATCAATGTGGTCGCGACTTGCTGTGCAGCGACTGGTGACATACTTTCAGCTGTACGAATCACGCCATACACGGTCCATGGTTGGCGACCCGTTTCAGTCACAAACCAACCAGACAACAATGCAATAAAACCAAGCGGTGTCATCATCATCCACGCACGGTGGAACCAGACACTTTCGGGATTGAATTGCTGTTTTTTGAAGTATTTGTATATGCTAAATAAACCGACCAGCACCATCAACATACCAATAGCGACCATGATACGGAACGCCCAAAACACAATCATAACGTGTGGTTGGTCTTCAGGCGCCCAGTTTTTGAGACCTTTGATTTCACCATCTAATGAATGTGTCAGAATCAAACCAGAGACATATGGAATCTTAACTTCATATTTATTGGTTTGGTTTTCTTGGTCAGGAATCGCAAATAAGCGTAAGGCTGCGCCGCGCTCATCTTCCCAGATGCCTTCCATCGCAGCGACTTTGGCTGGTTGATGCTCTAAAGTATTTAGACCATGTTCATCGCCAATTAACACCTGGGCTGGCGCGACAAATATGGCCATAATCATCGCCATACCTAGCATGACGCGACCGTGTTTGCGGTGCTCGGTATGTTTTTTGGATTGTAAATAATAAGCACCGATACCACCAATAACGAATGCAGTTGTCAAAAATGCTGCTGTCATCATATGAGCATAACGGTAAGGGAAAGA
Source organism: Psychrobacter sp. TPE 89C (assembly GCF_055522395.1). Classification (NCBI taxonomy): domain Bacteria; kingdom Pseudomonadati; phylum Pseudomonadota; class Gammaproteobacteria; order Moraxellales; family Moraxellaceae; genus Psychrobacter; species Psychrobacter sp. TPE 89C. The sequence continues at coordinate 3,690 of NZ_JBVFXW010000050.1, read as the reverse complement.
TGGATTGAAGATAATCTCAAGCCAGTTGGTTGGGTATAGCAAGCCATCTGCGCCCACCATAAAGCCCTGCGGCGTTTGCATGAAACTGTTGGCGGCCAAAATCCAAAAACCTGAAATCAGCGTACCGACTGCGACGATAGCAGTTGCAGCAAAATGCATGCGTTTGCTCACACGTCCCCAACCGAACAGCATAATCCCTAAGAAAGAGGCTTCTAAGAAAAAAGCAGTCAGTACTTCATAGGCGAGTAGTGGGCCTAAGACGTTACCGGCTTTGTCAGAGAATACCGCCCAGTTGGTGCCGAACTGGTAGGACATTACCACACCGGATACGACACCCATACCGAAGACGACAGCGAATATCTTAATCCAATGCTTGTAAACTTCAGCATAGATAGGATCGCCCGTTCTTAACCAGCGGAATTCAAGTACAGTTAACCAGCTAGCAAGTCCGATAGAAAATGCAGGAAATACAATATGAAATGAGATAACAAAAGCGAATTGAATACGCGCGAGTAACAGCGCGTCCATTTGATCGATCATAAATGCAGCGAACATAAGCGCTTACCTTTATTTGTTAGCCAAGTAGCGCAAGCTTCCATGATACGCTCAAGTAACTGCCCGCAAACTTTTATATGAGTATCGCGGTCAATAATCAGGTTTTCTTTAGCTGTGAATATTAGCGAGTTAAACCGTTTTATTTATGCTATGACTAAAGCGATTTAACTGAATAAATAATTTATATCCATACAAATTAAGAAATAGTCGGTCATTCAATTACTGTTACTGATGCTTCATTATGCGCCTGCAGCTTTATCGCTACAAGTAAGGCCATGTAACGCATACTTACTAGTAAATATAAATTAGTAAGAATAAGTTAATGTTATATTCCTTATATAATATTATATATTGTAATAAAGTATAAAGAAGATGTTTTATCGTACTTAACAGTGTTCAATATCGTCTGTATTCAACAGATCCTAAACTATTGATTAAGCTGCTGATGCAGTATACGCCTTAATGTCAAAATAGTTTGAGGGTTTTCTTGAATACTGTGACCACCATTAATGACCGTCTCAGAAGCAGCACCGTCTAGATGGGCACTGGTATAAGGTACGATACCGTCAGACAAACGTTCAGTTAAGGCCTGACTGATGTTTTCGTCGATGGTAACGGCCGCTACAATCGATTCATCTGTCAGTTTGGTGGTATCAGCATTAGCGTTTTTACTGATAACCTCACCTCTTGCGTCCTCTTCTATCGCTTGTGACAAATCGATTCTGGCACCGCCCGGCTGCATTTCTGCCAGTCCTTTGGTGATGTCAGCATCGTTATTGGCTATGATTGAGTGATAAGTAATGCGGTCATTGATGGCGAGGTCTTTGGTCAGCTGTATAAAGGAGGATTTATCGCTGAGCTGGCTAGCACCGTTTTGTAGGTATAGAGCGCCCAGGGGGTTATCTGCCAAATCACCTTGCGTTGCAATCGTTGCTAAATTTTCAGTGACAGTTTTTACTAAACCGACAGGTAAGTAGACAACACGGCGTAGGGCACGCGTGAACCAGCGGTCTGCATAATCAGTACCGCGAAACGGCGCAGACAAAAAGACAGCGGTATCTACTTGTGGTAAAGCCTGTAGCTTAAAACGTTCTTGTAATTGGGCCTCGCCAAAAGAAGCTTTGAGTGCATCACGGATTTTACGTTTTTCGCTATTAGAGAGTATATTTTGATCGTCGAGATTGTCTAGGTTATCGACCAAATTCTCATCAGATAGCATCATGCGAGCGATCACAGCACCCATACTATGACTGATAATCACGCTATTTTTGCTCGCGAGATTTTGTCCTGCTGGATCCGTCTGCTGATAAGTGCTGTCAATTAGACGTTGGATTTGGTAACGGTTTTCTAAAATAGGTAAGTTGGTTGGATAGAATATTTGCCAAACTTGATAGTTGTCACGTAACTTATCATCATTGAGAATATCATTGGTCAAATTCACCCAGGTAGCAGGGCTAGAGGCCAAGCCATGCAGCATAATCAGCACGCGCTTATTGGGGTCATAAGGCTCGAGCATGAATAATTTGGGCAGTCTTTCTTCTGGTTGGCGAGTAATCAAATTTAGATAGCCGACGCCATCTAGTTGGTTCTCTGATAGCCACAAGCCATAACCGGCAGAGAAGTTGGCTGCCAGTGGATAGTCATTATTGAGGATATTGACGCTTTCGCTTTGATACGGATTATACAGGTGGATATCGAGTTTACGACTGTCTAGTACTTCTAGCACGCTATCGCCACTGGGTTTAATCAGACCCGTTAACAGTAAGTGACCTGTGGGATAAATTCGCGAACTTGGTTTGCTATCATCGATATTATCTTTTTTATCATCCGATTGACCTGACAGTGAGGAGACCAATAATTGGCGAATCGTGGTGGTATAGCGATCATCCAATGACGCAACCAAGCTAATGCCCAAGCCTGGACGTTTACTGATTGAGTTTAGTCCAGAGAGACGTAAATCATAAGTAGAGACCAGGTCTGCTAGAGCGGAGGTTTGCTTGTGTGCGTTTTGCAGATAGCTGTTTTCATTGGGCAAATAAACGCCGAGGTCATAGCCATCAACTTGTATCTTCATGACTTTGATTTGGTCGGTAGTCTTGCCTCCTAGAGGTGCACGATTGGCAATAGTAGCCTGTGCACTGTTATCACGCTCGGTGGAGGCTATTGGTAAATGTTCTATCTGTGGGTTACCCATCAATTTATCTGAACCATCCACTGCCTTGTAGAGCTGAGTGATGACATCATTGCTGGCGGCATTATAGATATCTTGAGTTTGAATATCGGTATCGTTTGGAATGCGGTTTGGTGTACTAGAGTGACTACTATGCTGAGCGCTATCTTCAAAATTATGCGCTAAGCTGTCATAGAATAAATAGGTATAACTGTATTTTATCGCATTAAACAATCGCTCTTGGTAGCCAGTTAGGCAACGACTGGTGTTTTCTTGTTGAGTATTGGCCTCGGTATCACTTAACGGTGCATTGGCATAATAAGGGTCGAGTGGCGGGCGAGAAAGCGCATTGCGGCAGTCTTGCGATTTGGCAAGCTGTCGAGCCTTTGCATAATGTAGTTCAGAAAAAATAGCCAGTGCGGGACGGTGGTGTTCATCTAAGATGCTATCGGTGAGCTGGGTCAAACATAAATCAAACTGCTGCATACAAGCTTGCTCATTGAGCCCTGCTGATAGAAGTGCTGATGCGGTATCACTACTGAGCTTATTGTCCGTGACAATATTGCCACGCTGTGCCGTAATGGTCTTTGCTGAAGCTTGTTTATTCACCGAGACCGTACTACATGCCGGCAATAATGCCATCGCTGCTATCAAAGCGACTGAAGTGATCGGTATGTATTTTTTATTAGCGTGCGTTACCATATTTTTGATAGGGTTAACGAAAGTCATAGTCAGTCCAGTGAGTTATCAAGGTATGAGGCAGTAAGCGATGTACAAGAAAGAGTGTAGCGTAACTTTTACGATTAAGCTTTTTTATTTTAAGCTCTATCGTTAGGGCTTTGTCATTAAGTAATATCGAAGCAATAAGGCTATAGTCAATCCAAGATAAAAGAAGTACATCCCATATCATGAAACAGTTTTGGTAAATTATTTTCCATCCAACCTTGGCGTAGAAACTTAGCTTG
>NZ_JBVFXW010000049.1:0-20547 GCF_055522395.1 Psychrobacter sp. TPE 89C | reverse complement strand
TTTAAAAATGCTATTGAAGTAATAAACATATCTTACAAGAAGGTGATATGTTGAGTAGCTTCCAAAATTTTATTTGTAGTCAACTTCTCTTTCAAATAATAGCTGCAACCATTCACTGAGTCCCTCAATATCAAAGGCTTTTGTACCATAGCCAAGATTTAATAAATCCTCAGGTAGATATTCATCAAACTTCTCAATCATCTTATTTGGTACATTTTCGGCAAGTTCAGTAGCACTAGGCATAGCATTTGATGCTAAAAAGCTCAAAAATCTAATAGTTTGAACTGAATCAACTTTGTTAATACATATCACGCCAGCATACCTCTCAATAGAGAAATTATGTTGTATCAGCAGGGCTGCCAAGGTGTTGACAATTTTATCACCACGCCACATAAAGATATAAGTATTACCGTCTTGGTCTATAAGAGGTCGATGACGTAATTGACACCTGTCAAAAGTCTCAATGCTTTCTTTGAATAGTTCACGCGCTGTTTTATCAGCGAAGTCTACTTTTTTATCACCGACTGAAATACGATAATCACCACTACTTAATATGTCGTACATTTCTTGGCGGACTCGGTCATGTATCGACATATCTCCGTCGCCATCAAAATCTGGAGGCTGACCGCCGCCTTGGACAGCACTCACATAAATGACCTTTTTATCCATATCGATATCTTTGACTTGCCAGCGTATACCAGCGAAGATGATGTATTGTTCGGGTAGCAGCAGAGTAGTGACGGGTAATGTACCCAGTGTTTTACTACCAGCCACAAGACGATACTCTTCTGGCGTTTTAAACACCGCATAAAAAGTATAATAACCAACGATACGCTCGCCTACTACCCCTAACACTAATTGCTGATTGCCAAGCTGGGTAATCAGTTGCATCGCGCCCATTTGTGATAATAAGGATTTAAAATGAGTAGGTGTTATCTTTTGAAAAGGACCTTGTCTACATAGCAAAGTATAAATTTGATCGGCACGAATACCACCCCATTGACCGATAGTCGCTAGCACTTGATGCAGCAAAGTTGAAAAGTGATAAAGCGACGTATCTGCAGGCTCAAACCATCGGCTAGCGATAAGCAGTCTTATCATTGCTAATGACTGAATAAGCTGTAAGCGTAGTCTATCCACCAAGCTAGTATCGACATCGATTTGTTTTTCGGTGATGAGCATGCGTAGCACTGATGAGCCGCCTCGCCTACCCGAGCGCCCAAGCCGTTGCCGCAAGCTTGAAACTGAATGCGGTGCTGTTACCTGTACAACAGAATCTACTTTACCGATATCGATACCTAGCTCTAAAGTCATCGTACAGACAGCAGTAGTCGGCAAATCCTCTTTTTGCAAACGCTGCTCTAATCCTTCTCTTAACTCTTTTGCTAACGAGCCATGATGAGGAAAAAACTCATTTGGAACGATGTTTTGTTCACATTTCTCACTTAGCAGTGTGGCTATAAGTTCAGTACGCTTACGGCTATTGGCAAAGATCAGGTGATTACCGCCACGACAAAAGCGATATAAATCCGTACATATTTGTGATTGATCATCATAGGAAATCTCAAAATTACTACTATTAATAATGGCACTCTCTAGACCAATACCTGTAAACCTTTCTTCTTCAGTTTTATTACTTTCATAATTAGTCTCAACACCATCAATTTGTACCATTTGCATTATCTGACTAGGTTCCATACAACCTTTTAGCTGAACATTAACATTTGAGGTTGAGTTAGTATCTTCGACAATAACGCAAGGTGGCAAGCTGTTAGAACGTAGCGATAAAGGAACCCTTTCTAAATCGCCCAAATCAGACTCAACGCTATTATTTTGCACCGCTTGCATTAGCTGACTAGGCTCTACGTAACCTTTTAGCTGAACTTTAACGTTTGAAGTCGATTCAGTGTCTTTAATAATGACGCAAGGTAAGGATTTATTAGGGCGTAGCGATAAAGGCACAGTTTCTAGATCGCCCAAAGTGGCGCTAAGCGCGACCCTAGGAATAGGATCATCTAACCGCCCCGCCACATGCTCAAGACGGTTCAGTAAGGACAATAAGTGCTGTCCACGCTCACTACCCAAAAACGCATGAAACTCATCTATGACAATATATTTTAGCTCACCAAAAGCTTGCTTTACCCATCCTGCATCTCTTATCAATAAGGATTCAAGCGATTCAGGAGTAATCAAAATAATGCCTGACGGTGACTTTTTCTGTTGTTTCTTTTTACTTAGCGGACTGTCGCCATGCCATGGAGTCACTTGCATGTCTAGTAGTTCCGCTAAACTTTGTAAGCGTCGATACTGGTCATTAATCAATGCTTTTAGCGGGCTGATATAAAGAATACCAACGCCCTTGTTTTGGTGAGCGATAGCGCTGCAAGCAGGCAAAAAGAAAGCTTCTGTTTTACCCGCAGCGGTTGCCGCACTGATAAGCACATCCGTTTGTCCTGATAAAATAGGTGCGATAGCTTTGGCTTGTACTTCGCGTAATCCGTGCCAGCCTTGGTTAAAAATCCAGCGTTGCACACGTTTATCAAGCTCGGTATGGGCATCTCTCAAAGTAATTTTCCGTCCTAAAGTTATATATCAAACTTATAAGCTAAAGTCTGCAAGTCCATCATCTTCATCCATGTCACTAAGGTCGCTCATATCGATGTCCATATCGGACGGCGTCTCAGGGTCGATAGCTACCGAATGAATGAGATGATCCCATGAGATCGTAGGATTTTGGTCGATGACAGCTAGCATATCTAAAAATGCCTTGATGGTATTACGTGGCGTTCTAAAATAAGCATCACCAATCGTTTGGCTACAGTGTTGCAAAAAAGCTTGTAGTGACTCATCAGGCACTAGATATGCAGACTCATCACCGCCCGCATAAACGTGACGTAGGTTTTTCAGCAAGATATAAAGCTCCTCTGGCGTTAGGCTAGCTAAATGTAATGCGGGAGATGAATAATCGATAACCCCTGCCTTCTTGGCAAAGCTGTTGTCTGCTAAACGAGTTTGCAAAGCATCATAGCTATATAAACCCTTGCGCGGGTCGAGTAAGAACTCAGGAGTACCCCCTAATAAGAACCCTAGGTTCTCAGCCGTACCTTGCAAACAGTCATTTAATATACGCAGAATTTGCTCATAGTTACCTTGACGCGCTTGCGTACTATTGAGCTTATATAGATTGACCATCTCGTCCAAATTAACGAGTAATCCTTGATAGCCAGCTTGGCGAACGAATAAACTCATGATTTTTAGGGAATCATAAAAGGAAGCATCAGAGATAATCGTGCGCACGCCTAAGTCTCTTTTGGCATCAGTCTTAGTAGAGTATTCTGCACGTAGCCAGCGAATAGCGTTGACTTTTAACTCGTCATTACCTTCTTCGTGTCCTTGCCAATAAGCTTCAATGACTTTTGCAAAATCATAACCGCCTACCAACTCAGTCAATTCAGCTAAATTTTGCTGTATAACGTCACTGATAGCTTCTCTGCTACTGTCCGCTTGTTTGCGTGCTTCGGTAATAAAACGCTCAACTACACTGGCAAGCCCATTGCCATCAGGCTTATTGCGCGTTGATAAGTTACGCATCAGCTCAGAATATAAATTCCTCGCTTGGCCTGACGATGCTTGAATACGTCTGTCAGGCGATAAATCCGCATTCACCGTGACCAATTTACGCTCAAGTGCGATGGCGCGAACCACGCTCAAAAAGAAAGTCTTCCCCGACCCATATTCCCCAATAATCAGCCGAAATGCAGAACCACCATCAGCCACACGTTCAATATCATCTATCAAAGCTTTGAGCTCATTAATACGTCCCACTTGGATATGCTGAATACCAACTTTGGGGGTAACGCCAGCCTTGAGCGACTGGATAATCGCGTCGCGTTCTTTGGCTCTAATTTTTTTACCACTCATCTTTATTCCTTTTTAATCTATTATTTTTAGTGTGCTAGCTTTTATGTGCTATGAATTCAACGCTTTTAACTCGTCTACAATCTCAAAATCAACGACCACTTCATCATCATCTTCTAATACGGGCGCATCAACTTTATCGTACGCCCAGTCGTTAATAGTTTCAATAGCGCCATTTATCATTAGATTTAACGATTCGCATAATTCGTTGACGGCTTCACGTTGCCATACCTCGGCACCAATAAGCTCTTGATACAGCTGGCTGTGACTACTATCTAGTCCGTTTATGATCACCTCATTACCTGAACTATGATTGTTAACAGGCACGTTACTCTGATGCTCAGTCACCGTCTTACTGCTTATCTTTAATAGTACACTCTCTTTTATATCATCTTCGCTTTCTTCATCTTCTACAGCAAAGATCTTACTTAGCATCGCTTTAGCCACTGCGGTCTCACGTTCATGTAGCGCCAATAGTTCGGCATCAAAACTAAATGAACGGCTATTTTTGTCGCTATTGTCTTTGGTTTCAGGCGCATTATTTATGCCTATGTTTACTTTTTTATTAGTCGTCATCTGATGAATATCACTAGTCACCATCGTTTTATCCAGACCTAAAGCTTGATATAACTTTTCGATTTGTTTGATTTGACTGGGTTCAATATTGCCATTCGCTAAAGCAACGGTAATGATAAAGCGGCTGATAAAGCCAATATATTGGTCGTCAAGATCAGCCAATGTCGCTTTTAGACCTGCCATATTTGCTGGGGTATTTAACTGCCATAGCAAATAAGCGGTCAGAGAGCCTTTTTCAATAGTGGTCAGTTGACTGTCTTGATTGAGCAGCGTCAATAGTGTATTCACTTCCCTTTTATCAACATAGCCATTAATAGTCGCTACCATTGCCCCTAACCTCATAGCTAGGCTGACTTGATAGAACGACGAGCTCGGTTCAAAATCTTCACAATGCGCACCATGACCGCCAGCAAATAACACAGCATAACCGTCCGATTGTAAGCGCGTCTGATGATAACGCTGGTCAGGTGCAATACCAAAACCAGCAAGCTCTACCAAATGGATAATCAGCTCGTTTTGTTTTTTGCTCAGCGTTTTGCTAGATGTTTGTGGCAAGGGCTCATCCAAATATGCCCATAACTCTTTAGTCGTTGTTAGCCCTTCATTGTTTTTTATAATGGACTGGGCCCATATTTTAAATTTTCTAATAGTAGGGTTGTCATTTAAATAATCTTGCTGATAAATAAGCATCTTAGGTAATAACATGATAGCGGCAATGTCATCAGCCGAGCTATCCTCCTTGCCCAAATAACGACTGTAAGCATCTAAAGCATCATTGCATTGTTCAGCGATAGTTATAATTTTTTTGACAGGCGCTCGCAGGATGCTTGGGTCTGGCAAGTCATCAAGCGTAAGCTCTACGCTAACGATAGAACGACTGGCAGCGTTATAGCTGAGCTTAAGCCTAGTTTTATTGGCAGAAACTACGAAACCGTTTTGGTAAATATCTTGGTAGAGGACTTCGAATAACGATTTAAACACCGCTTCACAGCGCTTGGCGGGAGTTTTAAAATTGTATTCATTAGAATATACCAACCACTCCCATGCTAATGATGCAGGAATAGGCAATTGCAACGCTACCGTCCTTGCCAAATGCATCTTAAATTTTAGGTTTTGGCTAGTGAAAGGCGGTGGCAGTAAATCCCCTGTTTGCGCTTTATCTTCAAATAACAAGGACCGAATAAGGGTCATAAACGCTAAAAAATGTGCTGAATAACTGTCGAACGAAGCAGACTGGCTGCCATAGATGCGATTGAGTCGTGTCACTTCTTCATAGATAGCCATAAACTCAGCATCGGAGACAACATCATCGTTAATATGTTCAATAATACGGCGCTCAAAACCGCCAAAATAAATGAACACATAGCCAATAGGCGTACTTGGATGCGCGCGATTTGAAGCTAGCCAATCAAGATAAGTACCTCGGCATTTAACGGACAAACGCTCGTAACTTGGCCAATAACCAAGCGATTCATCATGATAAATTGGCGATATACTCTGGATGACGTTTGGAGAGCTGGCAGGTAAACTATCATCGACTAGCGAAGGTTCAATACCAAACCCCGTTAGCATTTTGAGCTGACCACCAACATAATGAAAACCGCGCTCAATAGAACGTCCTTTAATATTAAAGGATTCGTTTTCTTTGAACCAGCGTCCTAACTGCTTATTGGCTGAAACACCAGAAGCATTGTTAGATTTACCAGATGAGATGATAAATGACGCGAAATCATCTGTATCGTCATTTTGACTAGACTGACTTACTCTATGTCGGTTATCGGGCTTTATATCAGGTGGTAAGTCTATAAAAGCGGGCTTTGTTGTTTTATTACCTTGAGCATCGGCATCATATTTTTGTCTAAAGAGTGCCTTTACATCGGCGATGAAATTCTTCATTAATTATAAAGTCCATGCTAAGTAGTACGAAGGTTGGTATAAAGAATCAGTCGCCAATACTATTCTAACAACAAACGTGCATTAATTATGCCTGTATTTTTATATTATTTATCGAATTACAATACCCTTCACCACCACACTGGGTCATCATTCTCCTCTCTCACCTGTCTAGAAGCTTCGACGGTGACCTCATTCGCAGACAGCTCCGCGATGAAGCGTGATGGCTTGTCAAAATACCCTGAATAACTGGCGAAGTAATCAGGCGCCGTTAGATACAGTCTGCTCTTGGCTCGACTACAAGCAACATAGAATAATTTCCGTTCCTCTTCTAACTCCTCAAAGTCATCCAAAGAGCGATGGTGCGGCGTGATACCATCGACCAATGAGTTGACAAACACCACTGGCCACTCTAGCCCTTTGGCACTGTGGATAGTCGAGATAGTGACTTTATCACTGTCATTATCATCAGGTTGACTGGTTGTGGCTACCGAATCATTAGGTGGATCGAGTGCCAAGTTTTCTAAGAAGTTATCAAGGCTACTGTGTTCCGTTGCCAAGTTTTTGAGCACACGAAAGTCCTCGCTGCGCTCACGCCAATTCTCTTCAATCGTTTTTAAGACAGGAATATAGAACTCTAAAATATGCTCAATGACCGTCTCGACTGATTCAGTTTTATTTGCCTTAGTAAGCGTATTGTATAAAGGCTCAAGCTGTTCGCTTTTTTTAGAAAACTTCGCTGTGAGTAGTGGCTCAAAGGAGTTGTTATCGGCATTAATCGCTTGGGTCAAACGCGTCGCGGTGACTGTCCCAACGCCTTGGAACAAGGTCAAAATTCGATGCCATGCAATCGTATCATTGGGGTTATAAAGAATTTTAATAAAGGCCAAAACGTCTTTGATATGTCGCCTTTCAACGAACTTAATACCACCTACCACGATGAATGGAATATGACACTCCATAAACTCTAGCTGTACATAATTGGATTGAAACGACGTGCGGCACAGTACCGCAAAATCATTGTAATCATGATCTGACTTTAGCTCGATGATTTTATCAGCGATATATTTGGCTTCTTTTGTCTCATTGCTTAGGCGGCTAAACACTGGCTTATGCCCACTTATCGATGCGCCAGAGTACAGTTGCTTTTGATAGCCTAGCGTTATTTGCTCAGACAAGACATTGATATAATCCAAAACAGCGGGCGTACTGCGATAGTTTTGCTCGAGCTTAATGAGCTTGGCATCGGGATAGGTCTCACCGAATAATAGAATGTTTTCGTAATTGGCACCGCGAAAAGCATAAATACTTTGATTGTCATCACCGACCACCATCAACGATACCGACTCAGGTTCACATATTAAGTCGATTAACTGTTTTTGCGGAATATTGGTGTCTTGATATTCATCAACCATGATATAGCGATATTGGTTTTGTAGCATTTGGCGAAAGGTATCATTGGTCTTCAAATGGCGCACGACCTGACTAATAATATCGTCAAAGTCGTAGAGGTGATTGGCACGCTTATATTCATGAAAATCAACTGCTAATTGCTCGATAATCGGAATATGTACGGCGATATCAGGATAACTGCTTTCGATTAAGTCGCGGATATGAATGCGTCTATTCCGAGAGCTAGAAATGATATTTTGTAGCGTCTTTTTACGCGGAAAGGCTTGGCTTTTGTTTTGCGCAGGATACTTTTTTTCTTTATGGATTAAGTCGATGGCATCTTCGCTATCGCCAGTATCTAAAATCGTAAATCGTGGATTAATACCGAGCAGCCCTGAATATTGACGCAGCAGCATATTGCAAAACGAGTGAAAAGTACCACTAGTGATATCGTTGAGCCGCTTATCAGTTGGAAGTTTATCCCTAGCCAAATCCTCATCAGATAAACTATTAGTCAATAAAGTCTTTGCACGATTTTTGATTTCATTGGCGGCTTTACGCGTAAAAGTCAGTAGCAAGATGCTTTTGGGCGTGACCCCATTCTCTAACAAATAACTAGTGCGGTACGTGAGCGTTTTGGTCTTGCCAGAGCCTGCACCAGCTATAACCAAAACTTTGCCTTCGATAGTTGTGGCTGCTAATAATTGGTCAGGATTTAGTTCGCGGGCATAGTCTACTTTTAATCCTAATTCACCACTCAGCCTTTGATTTAGCAGCTCAATATTTGCATCATCATTAGCATCGATTAAATTTGCCTCTAGCTTTTTAATCGCCTTTTCTAGACGTGCCAGCTTGGGTTTAATCTCCATAAAGTTTTGCGGATAATTGTAGCTGCGCGTGTCAAAGATCGTGGTAGTCATTATAGGGTTTTGCCTTTCATTTTATTTTAGCTGCTTTTATCAATACGGCGCATTTATCATTTATACCTAGGGCGTGTCATCAATTAGCACATTAATACATTTAGCGTTCATAATGAGGACTGCTCGTACAGTGTAGCGAGTCGTAGGCGCTTACCTGTCATACGCCTATAAGCCAAACTATTACTTTATAGCACAGCTTACCATAATCGATAAAACAGCAAAATTGCCAGTCATGAGAAGAAGCAAAATCTCAGTATACAATACAACAACCTCACCCCTATTCCCGTAAATTTGCTACAATGTGCCCAATTTTGATTTATCATTTAACCAATCTTTATACCAACTGATTTTATTAATACATTGAGAGAATGTTATGGGTTTTAATTGCGGCATCGTCGGCCTACCAAACGTGGGTAAATCCACCTTGTTTAATGCGTTGACCAAAGCGGGAATCGCCGCTGAAAACTTTCCATTTTGTACCAAAGATCCCAACACGGGTATCGTACCAGTACCAGACCCACGCCTAAAGAAATTGGCTGATATCGTTAATCCTGAACGCGTGCTACCAACGACCATGGAGTTTGTTGATATCGCAGGTCTAGTCGCAGGCGCGTCAAAAGGCGAAGGCATGGGCAACCAGTTCCTAGCCAACATCCGTGAGACTGATGCGATTGCTCACGTCGTGCGCTGTTTTGATGATGACAACGTCGTCCACGTCGATGGCCGCGTCAGCCCAATTGATGATATCGAAACCATCAATACCGAGCTTGCATTGGCAGATTTAGAGGCTGTTGAGCGCGCTATATTCAACTTAACCAAAAAAGCCAAAGGCGGTGACAAAGACGCTGGTGCTATGCTTGATATCTTCAAAAAAATTGAACCATTATTAGCAGATGGTCAGGCAGCACGCGCCGCCAATCTTGATGCGGATGAGAAAAAACTCATCAGAAGCTATGGTTATGGTTTAATCACGCTAAAGCCTACCATGTATATCGCTAACGTCTCTGAGGATGGTTTTGAAAACAACCCATACTTAGATGCCGTTCGTAATTACGCCACTGGTGAAGACTCTATCGTCATCGCGCTGTGCAACCAAATCGAATCTGAAATCGCTCAGCTTGATGAAGACGACAAAAAAGACTTCCTAGCTGAGATGGACATGGAAGAAGCCGGTCTTGATCAAGTAATCCGTGGTGGTTATGACTTACTTGATATGCAAACTTATTTTACCGCTGGTGTAAAAGAAGTGCGTGCTTGGACCGTGGCTATTGGCGCAACTGCCCCACAAGCTGCTGGCGTAATTCATACTGATTTTGAGCGCGGCTTCATTCGTGCCGAAGTCATCGCGTATGATGATTTCATCGAACACAATGGTGAAAAAGGCGCAGCTGCTGCTGGTAAATCGCGTTTGGAAGGCAAAACATACATCGTACAAGATGGCGACGTGATGCATTTCCGTTTTAACGTATAACTTTAAGCGGTAGATAGCACTTAAAACTAATGAGCCGATGATGGAGATTCTTCATCATCGGCTTTATTTTGCACATTAATTGTTATATTATAACATATCTTTATTTTTGCTTATTTGAGGATTTATATTATGGCGGCTTATTTCTCTTTTTCTAAACTCGCAGGTGCTGCGCTCATAGGCAGTGTGGTGACAGGTTCACTATTGGGCTGTCAACCTAGCACTGACGCTGAGGTAGTAACCGCTGTAGAGGATCATGAAGGGCACGAGCATGATCACGAAGGGCACGAAGAGCACGAAGAGCATGACGAACACGATCATGATGAGCATGAAGGACATGAGGGAAATCAGCACGAAGCACATGATGAGCACGAAGGACACGATCATGAAGGCCATGACCACGCCAGTGCAGGCACGCCATTCTCTTGTGAGCCTACGGCTACTATTGGGGTTTCTTATAATAATGACAGTACGCCACAGACAGCGACCCTGCTCATCGATGGTCTAGAGTATGACTTGACTGCTGCTAATAGTGACACTGATAAGGCCATTTATATGAGTGATATTGGCTTAGATGACACTCATGGCATCATATGGCAAGTAAATGGTGACAAGGCAACACTACTCAATAAAACATTGGACGGCAATGTGGCTATCGAAAAGGAAGACGTCCTTTTTAACTGCCAGAAATCTTAATGTAGTTCTCTAACTATATATCTGTACCAAGGGCGCTATTTTGCTATGCTAGAGGCTCCCTTGGTTTCGGATGTTTTAATATGCTAAGTACACCAACCTCTTTGCCGTCTCCTACCACACAATGGTCTCATCTGCTCAACTCGCAGCGTCTTGGCGCTGCCAAAAAATTTAATGCCAATACGAGTACCCGCTCTCAGTTTCATAAAGACTATGACCGGCTGGTATTTTCGCACTCCTTTCGACAGCTAAATCAAAAAACTCAAGTTCATCCGTTGACCAATCAGCTTGGGATTCATACTCGCTTAACACATTCGCTTGAGGTCTCCTGTATTGGACGCTCTTTAGCAATGATGGCAGCAGAGAAGCTCCATGATAAATTAGGCAACGGCCTACCAGCAGGTATTTCGCCAGCGGATGTTGGTGTCATTGTACAAGCCGCCTGCCTCGCTCATGATATTGGCAACCCGCCTTTTGGGCATGCAGGAGAATACGCCATTCGGGACTGGTTCAGGTTGCCTGAGCCGCAGACGATTTTGCAAACCTTGAGCCACCACGAGCAGCTAGACCTACTGGCATACGAAGGTAACGCGCAAGGGTTTAGATTGCTCGTCAATAACGAGCACCATCCGGATAAAGGCGGCATGCGCCTCACTTGTGCGACCTTAGGTGCGTTTATGAAATACCCTTGGTTAGCGACGCACAGCAATGATACTTCTCAAAGCACAAATTTAGGCGGCATCGCGACCAACGTGCAAAAATTTGGCTGTTTTTATAGTGAGGCCGCACAGCTAGAAGAGCTAGCAGCTTGCTTAAATCTACCGCGCTCTGAGCAACACGATGGCTTTGCGCGGCATCCACTGGCTTACTTACTAGAAGCGGCAGATGATATTTGCTATGCGTTGATAGACTTAGAAGATGGCATCAATCTAAACATGCTCACTTATCAGGAGGTCGCCACGATATTTTATGAGCTGATTGGTGAGCGCCCTGATAGTATTAACTTACCAGCACACATGTCCGTTAGGCAGAGTCTTGCGTCATTGCGAGCACGTGCCATGATGCGTTTGGTAAACACGGTGACTGATGCCTTTGTTGCCAATAGTGATACCCTGCTAGCTGGAAAACTCCAAGGCAGTTTATTTGACCACTGTGATATCAGTGTGCGAAGTGGCATCAACCAAGCAAAGCAATTGGCACGTGAGAAGATATTTAATCACCCAAGTAAAGTACGAATGGAGCTAATGGCCAATCAATGCTTACATCGTCTATTAGATGCTTTTATGCCATTGGCTTGGGCAGGCAGTAGAGCAACATCTGACCCTCAATCCATGTCCTTTGAGCAGCAACGTCTGTCAAAGTTGCTACAGCCTCACCTTTGTGAACATCGCCGCGAGCTATCAGATGATATCTATCACAATATTTTAAATATTTTAGATTTTATTACTGGCATGAATGACCATGAAGCGTATCGATTGGCGCAGGAATTGCAGGGTCATTGGGGCACAATGGTTTAAAAGACCAGTGCATGGTTTAGTAAATTAATACAAGTTGCGTATTTCATTCGTATTTTTACGCTGAAATGAGTATGATAAACACCTACCGGACAACTTTGAAATATTATGAGCAGTCGCGAACAAAAGAAACTTCAAACTCGGCACGCCTTTTTCAATGCCGTACTCGATTTATGTATGACAGGGCAATCTTTTAGCTCTATCAGCCTAAGACAAGTCACGCGTGAAGTCGGCGTAGTACCGACCGCATTTTATCGACATTTCGATGATATGGAATCGCTCGGACGTGCGTTGGTGGTTGAAGAGTTAGGAGGCACATTGGCCATATTAAGCGATAGCTTACAGATTGGCCGCAAGCGTAGTTTCGATCGTCAAATTGCCAAGAGTATTCAGCTGTTTTTGTATATGGTGAGCGATCAGCCTTATTACTGGCAGTTTTTGGTCAGTGAACGTTATGGCGGATCGGAATCTGTCCGTAAAGCCATCAATGAGCTCACAAAGAAGCATGCTCAAGGCTTGGCTGATGATCTAGCACTACAGCCAGCATTTACTCATATCAATGACTATGACCGTCGGTTATTGGCCGAAGCTGGGGTCAATATGTTTTTCTCTTGGATTATCGACTGGTTGGAGCTGACGTACACGGAAGACCATGATGATGAGATCGACTTGAACGAGATTGAAGAGAATAAGCAGATGATGCTGCATAACTGTACTCGTCAAGCACAGATGCTGTTTTATGGTGCTTATAACTGGAAATCTACGGAAGAAACCCTATTAGAAGATTAGGGCTCAGTATGTGTAATTAATTTTTAAAAGTTATAAAAAGCTAAATGCTGTGTGTTGCCATAATCAATATGACAACACACAGCACTTATAACGATACTGCTTACGACATGAAAACTGAATAGACAGTATTAAGAGGCAATATTAAAAGTCAATAAACCGCTTAATAATTGGTATTGCGATGCTCTTCTGACTCGGTCTCAATCTGTTCTACCAATTCCTGCATATCTTCATCCATCACCTCATCGTCCACAGCAGGATAATGGCTAGGCAACTCTAGTATTTGCTGGACAAATGCATAACGTAAAGTATCTCGGCGACCCAAGTAACGCTGATAAAAGCTTGAGTTTAATAGCCCAGCACCACCTTGACCCATCGCCCAGATAGATGACAGATAATCTCGCGTACTCAAACTGCTGTGCTCATCTTTTAAATAAGCACTAATGATATTAATCAAGCGTTTCATACGCTGACGGCGAATATCATATAACTCACCAAACAATCGATTTAGGCCCGTTACCGAGGCGGCCAAACGCTCTTCGATTTGATTCAGTAGCATGGCTTTTTGTGGATTGAACAGCTGCTGAAAAATCATCCGAGCGACACCTGCCGATGGACAATCATCAATACGATTGATATTAAACAGATGCTCTTCGTAACGGATAATAATACGTAAATAGAGCTCATCTTTGCTGGAGAAATGCTTATATAGTGTCCCTTTAGCCAAATCTAGCTGGTCTGCCAAACTGTCTAAAGTGATATCACCATCGCCCGACTCAAGTAGCAATTGCTCTGCCATCGCTAAGATATTTTCTTCTCGTACCTTGAACTGATGCTGACGACTCATAGTCTCTCCCAAAACTTGATAAGATTAAGCATATGACTGTCGTTTACGTTAACACACCAACATCAAGAGTATGGAGCCATACAGAGACTGCGCGAGGTCGACAAGGAATATGCTCATATTTTCTAATATAGTCATTAGCAATCATATAATTACGTCTGCTTGGAGCAGGTTATTATAAGGCTACATGGTAAATGACTGATTGGTCATAGCATAACCATTTTAATGATACTGTGCCAGTAAATTTTCAAAGTTTTTTGCGGTCAATGCACCAACGTCTTCGCTACTACAGCCATACATCTCTGCGATACAACTGGCCACGTAGGGCACATAGGCTGGCTCATTGGGTTTACCACGTTTAGGCACAGGTGCTAGATAAGGGCTATCGGTTTCGATAAGCAGTCTATCTCTAGGCATGTTTTTTGCGGCATCTTTGATTTGTTGCGCACTTTTAAAACTGACGATACCCGAAAATGAGATATAAAACCCTAAATCGAGTGCTTTTTTTGCGGTCCCCCAATCCTCGGTAAAGCAGTGGATAATACCGTGTTCTGCTCCTTCAGATTTTAAGATGTCAATTGTGTCTTCTTTGGCATCACGCATATGGATGACGAGTGGTTTTTTCAGACTTTGACTGGCATGGATATGACGAGCAAGGCTGGCTTGTTGTTCTCTTTTATTTTCGGTTGACCAGTAATAATCTAATCCAGTCTCTCCTATCGCCCATACATGATCAGCACTAGCCGTTTCTATCAAACGGTCTACAGTCGCTGACTGTAATACAGCTATATCCTCACAAGGATGAATACCCACACTCATGCCTAGATTTAAGACGTCATCACTATAGGTGCTAACAATATTAGCTATATCATCATATTCAGCAAAATCACACATAATTGCCATCGCACGAGTGACATTGGCTTCTTTCATAGCGGCTATTGCGCCAGACAGTTGGCCGTCATACTTCGTCAAATCTAAACGGTTGAGATGACAATGGGTATCAGTAAACATAAAAATCTCGTTAATAAAAATTGATAAATAAAGGATATTAAAGTTAAAGCTTCGAATATAGTTGATTCAGTTTAAAAGAGATACAAGGCAACCGAGTGCAGATGTATATCTGATACTTCAATCGAGGTTAACGCGGTAACTCTTTTATAGAGGATTGACTATAGATAACTGTATTTATTGCTCTAGAATAAGCTATTTTCAAGTGCTGTTTGAAGGTACACTATAAAACGCTTAACCAGCAGACACTTTTATCCTTCTGACGACTTCTATTTGATTACTTGTATAAGCCCTTTATTATGACCCATAAAAAAACCATTACCCTGCCTCCTATCATCAAGACACTATTACCTAGACAGCTATACGGACAACGGTTTTTATTACAAGACAAAGGGCATCGCAATCATATCGATATCGCCGCAGATGCCCGTATTATTGGCAAGTCAGTTATTACCATTCGTCAAGGTCATGACAATCAAATTACCATCGGTGAGCATGGTAAATTTAATAAGCTAAACATAGACATCAATGGCAGTCATAATCGCATAACCATTGGAGAGAAAGTCAAATTCTCTGGGCAACTATTGATTGTCGGCAACCATTTACACATTCATATCGGTAATCATACTACGGCGATTGACTGTTATATTTTGGCACGTGACAAAAGCGTAACTATTGGTGAATCTTGCATGATATCTCGTGGTATTGAGATTCGTGCTACTGATGTCCACAAAGTTTACGATATAGACACCAATGCACGAGTAAATAACGCACATTCTGACGTCATTTTGGGAGACCATATTTGGATTGCTGCCAATGTGACTATTTCTAAGAACGTCTCTATTGCCAGTGGCTGTATCATTGCAGCAGGTGCTTTCGTCAATAAACCAGTCGAAACACCAAACTGCATGGTGGCCGGCACGCCAGCCAAAATCATTCGTCAAAATGTACGTTGGGAACGTTAAAAAAGTTTACGATTTGATTCTTAATTCAGTGGCACTACTCGCATCACCTCTTCTATAGTCGTCACCCCATCACTAATACGTTTCGCACCAGACAACCTTAGTGGCTGCACACCTTCACGGTATGCTTGCTGCTTAAGTACATCTAAGCTCGAATCAGCAGCGACCAGTTTTTTTAGCTCATTTGACAACGGCATGATTTCATAGAGACCCACACGACCTTGATAACCCGTATGACGGCAGTGTTCACAACCATTTGCAGTATAGATTTGTGCTGGGGCTGGCGCGCGCCAAGGCTGTACCAACTCTTGCCACTGAATCGCAATCTCACTGTCTGGCGTGACATCAACGGCTTGCTTACAATGCGTACATAACGTACGTAGCAGGCGCTGTGCCATCACTCCTAGTATGGTTGCCGAGGTTAAAAACGGCTGAATACCCAAATCATGCAAACGGGTAATGGAGCTGGGTGCATCATTGGTATGTAGCGTCGAAAGCACCAAATGCCCAGTTAGAGAAGCTTGCACAGCCATATTTGCCGTTTCTGCATCACGAATCTCCCCGACCATAATAATGTCTGGATCTTGACGCATCAAAGAACGAATACCCTCCGCGAAATGCAAATCAACGCCTGGATTTACCTGCATTTGGTTGAAAGCAGGCTCAATCATCTCGATAGGATCTTCAATCGTACAAACGTTAACCTGCTCTGTGGCAAGCTGTTTTAGCGTGCTATATAACGTCGTGGTTTTACCCGAACCCGTTGGACCTGTGACCAAAATAATACCGTTGGGATGCGCTGTCAGCTCATGCCACGTCTCAAGCTGCTTGCCGGATAAGCCAAGCTGCGCAAATGAACGCACCAACACTTCAGGGTCAAAGACACGCATGACCAATTTTTCACCAAATGCGGTAGGCATCGTAGATAGACGCAGCTCAGTCTCTAGCCCTTTTGGCGTACGGGTTTTGAGTCGACCATCTTGTGGCTTACGCTTTTCTGCGACATTGAGTCGTCCTAGAATCTTGATTCGTGCCGTGACCGCGACGATAATTGCTAAAGGCATCTCATAGACGGTATGCAGCACGCCATCGATACGAAAACGTACCTTGCCAGTCTCACGGCGTGGCTCTAAATGAATATCACTGGCACGCTGCTCAAAGGCATATTGCAACAGCCAGTCAACGACTCTGACGATATGTTGATCGTTCGCATCGGGATTGGTGTTGTCACCTAACTGCAGTAGCGCTTCGACGTTAGTGACATCAGCTGCCGCACGCTTGTGAATACTATTCGCGCCTGCAATGGCTTGTGTGACTTGATAGAACTCTTGTCGATAACGGTTGATCTGTTCAGGATTAATATAGACCGTACGATAAGTTTTAGACTTAATCAGCTTTTCAATATTTGAGTGCCAATCGGTATGAAACGGCTGATCTGTACCGATGACGACTTCATCCAGTGTGACTTCAATAGGCAAAATATGCTGTGAGCGTGCATACTCGAAGGACATCAGCTGCGTCACAGCAGGGACATCAACTTTCAACGGGTCGATGCGCACGAGTGGCATACCTGCTTTAGCCGCCAGCCATTGATTCAACCACGGCAATGCTAACTTGCTCTCAGAGTCGCTATCAAGCGCATGGCCATTTGGCAAGCCAAACTCGCTAATGGTCAACAGTGGATGTTGCGTCTTATCACGGCGACTAGTAATGACTAAATTATAGCCCCGTTGGTCAATCACTTTATCTGCCAACAGCTCATCTAGACACCAACGCAAATCAATCACTATTGAATATTTCTGCTCAGACATATTTTTCTTCTTTTATCGTTTTAGAATATATGGTCAAGAATGATATCAATTCATATCACTTCTACAACGGCGGTTATTTGTAGTTTATCTCCAGCTATCAACTGAAAGCTCACATCAACGGATTTATAGCGCATGGTAAACGGTATATTTACTTGCGTACGACGATACGCTGGACGAGGATCTTGCGCAATGAGTGCCTTAATAATATCAATATCAGAGAGTAATAACTGACTTTGCACCTGATGCATAAGCGTCGTAACCGTATCCTGCTCTATATTTATCTCTTTTTCATTATCAATAGGCTGTCCAGTATCAGCTAACGCTACAAACTGCTCATAAGCAGGCTCGGTCATCGTCACTGCTAACAGCGTAGGAGCCGTAGGTGCAAAGCCACTCTCTGCCTCTACAAGCGCATCGCTATACGTCACATACGGCTTAATATCGACAATAGGCGTGCCATCTATCATATCTGCACCGCTAATAATAAGAAATGCTCGTCCTTGTATAACCTCTACGCGCTCCAGCTTGACGACAGACAACCCTAGTGCCGACGGACGATACATACTACGACTGGCAAACACACCTATTTTTTGATTGCCACCCAACCGTGGTGGTCGTACTTGCGGGCGAAAGCCAGTGCTTTTTGTAGTATCCGCATTTTTATTAGCCGAATTGTCTTTTTTTATATAGTTATGATGAAACTGCCAACTAATCCAAATATGGCTAAACGCTTCCAAGCCCACGAATGCTGCTGGCGTATCGTAAGGCGAGAGCATTTCGATAACACTGGTTAGCGCTACCAAATTTGGCTGACGTGGCGCACCAAATTTTTGTGATAATGGTGCACGGTGGTAGCCCACTATGGGCGCATGATGATGGTTATCTAACTGTGCATCGTCACCAGACATAAAAGTCTCCAAGAAATCTACTAATAACCAAAAACTGCCAATATAAACCCGTTTTATCCAGTGATACACAATTACTCACTAACGATATTCCATTTTATCATGCCACATAGTAGCGGCTAGGCGGATTTTTATTTTAAATTTTGGTATTATGAGCGAGAATTATTATTGAGAATAGATTGCATCACGATAATTGTGGTCTTTATCTCATTAATAAGATATAAAATATACGTCGACATTTGGACACTGCCTGACCATTTAATCGTCATCATAATAAAAGTTTGATGCAGTGCTAACCCCTAATGACACATTCAATTAATACTGTTGACGCACACAGCGACTACTTAACGAGGACTTTATGTCAAAACTTCGCACCGAAACGGTTACAGAGGTTCGTCATTGGAATGACTCTCTATTTAGTATAAAAACCACTCGCGACGACGGCCTACGTTTTCGTAATGGTGAATTTGCGATGATTGGTATCGTCGTCGATGGCAAGCCATTATTACGTGCTTACTCGATTGCTAGCCCCAACTACGAAGACCAATTAGAGTTTTTCTCTATTAAGGTACCAGATGGTCCACTGACCTCACGCCTGCAACACATCAAAGTAGGTGATGAGCTGTTGGTTAGCAAAAAACCGACAGGGACACTGGTACTAGATGATTTATTACCGGGCAAGCATTTATATATGCTATCGACAGGCACAGGACTGGCACCATTTTTGGCGTTAGCACGTGACCCTGAAGTGTACGAGCGTTTTGATAAAATCATTTTGGTACATGGCGTGCGTCATGCCAAAGATTTGGCCTATCGTGAGATGTTCGAAACTGAGTTGGCCAATGATGAAATCTTTGGTGAATGGTTCCGCGAAAAATTCATTTACTATCCGACTGTGACTCGTGAAGAGTTTAGAAACCAAGGCCGCATCACTGACCTTATGAAATCAGGTAAGTTCTTTGAAGATATTGGCTTGCCACCGATGAATAAAGAAGATGATCGTGTGATGATTTGCGGTAGCATGCCATTCAACGCAGAAGTTTCTGCTATTTTGGATGACTTTGGTCTAACCGTCTCTCCACGTATGGGTGTTCAAGCAGATTATGCAGTCGAACGTGCCTTTGTAGGATAAGTGATATATAGAATATATCGGTTTTTTTGATTTAATTGCAAATTATATAAAATAATTCTTGACGATAAAAAATAGCCTGCTATAATACGCAGCCTATACAGAGTTAACCCTGTAGCCCAATTCGATAATACCTATCTAATAGATATTATTACCTAACATGCCAGTGTGATGGAATTGGTAGACATGACGGATTCAAAATCCGTTGCCTAATAAGCGTGTCGGTTCGAGTCCGACCACTGGTACCAATATATAGTTCTATAGTTACTTATAGAGCCGACAAAGCCCCTGATATCAGGGGCTTTGTTGTATCTGGTGTTTCATACTGTCCCACTCTATCTATCCTAATCCATGCACTTTGAGTATACTGTCAAGTATACCGAGTTTTGAGTCTACTCATGGAGATCTAGGATATGGAAAGAAAAGCGATCAGTTCAGACCGGAGCATCAGCAGCCATAAGCCTGAAGATAAAAAATACTTCGTTGCTGTCAAAAATCATCCCAAGCTATTCTTAATGGTACGTCCTACTGAAACCAAATCATGGATGTATCGCTACTACCCGCCTTCAAACCCTAAGCAAAGTATTATCTCCATCGGTACATATCCAAGTACCTCATATGCTCGTGCCTGTGAATTTTGGCGTGAATATGAGGACTTACTAAGTAAAGGTATTGATCCAAAAGTCTACCGTGAAGAATTAAAGAAAAGTAATATTAGTAAAACTAAA
>NZ_JBVFXW010000048.1:0-20660 GCF_055522395.1 Psychrobacter sp. TPE 89C | reverse complement strand
AAAAATACTAATTAATGGTTTTTATATCTATTTGAGTCAATAGAATTTTTTTAGTGATTGCTCAAATATAACTGAGCGCTAGTCGTTCGATAATGGATGTATCGAAAAAGCAAAAAAACATGTTGCAAATTATGTCAAAGTTGTTATGCTTGTACTCGAAGTATGAGTTTGGTAACGGATGTTACGCAATGGATTGGTAAAGACGAAAGGTTACATGGCAGTTACTATCTTAATCCCAGTTATGTAAATTATTGTTTTTCATCTTACTGTAATAGAAATTCGCCACACTTGTTTCTGACTAATCTCGGTAGCCAGTTACACATTATATCTTTGAGGATTTGTGACGATACCATTATGAGCACCAGCTAATAATAGCTAGCTTATTACTAAAATTGTAAAGTGGAGATACCCCATGAAAAAACTACTTTTAGCTACAGCAGTTGCTGCCCTATCTGTATCTGCAGCCAATGCCGCTCCTACCGTTTATGGTAAAGCATTCCTAGCCGCTGACTATGAAAACGCTGAATTTGATGCCGCTGGTAACAACATGTATGATGAAGATACAGTGCAGATTAACTCTCATGCTTCACGTATCGGCCTTAAAGGTTCTGAGGCGATGACTGCTAATACTGATGTTATCTATCGTTTAGAGTATGGCACTAGTCTCGATGGGGATAACGCTACCTTCACTAACCGTGATACATATCTTGGTCTAGTAAACAAGCAGTTTGGTGAATTCCGTGTTGGTAAAAACCAATCAAGCTTAGCTCGTATTGACAACGTTGTAGTTAACCAAGGTTATTGGGATAATCTAGGTCAAACTGAAAATGAAAGTGAAGTTGTTAGTGCTCTAAACATGGCGGATAGTAACCGCATCAATAGTTCAGTAATTTGGACTGCACCGAAATACAACAACCTACCTTTAGAGCTTTCTGCAATGTATAGCTCTGATGACCAAAATGGTAATGACGATGCCGGCTTCGGTGTTGCTATGTTATTCGATCAAGGCACTGGTTTCACTGCTGGTATTGCTTATGATAAAGACCAAAACATCAATGGTGATATCATCCGTGGTACCGCAACTGTCGATCTAGGTAAATATATGGCAGCTCCTATCACTCTAGGCGCACTATACCAAGTAGGTGATTACGATTACGGCTCTGAAAAAGAGAAAGGTCTAGTTGTTAGTGCTCAGATGGGTCTAAACAACTTTACTTATCCAGCAGCTGTATATGCACAGTACAACAAAACTGACAACTTAGATGGTCTTAACAACGCTGATTCAGACCAAATCGTTGTTGGTGGTAAATACATGTATAAAGACAATATCATTGCTCATGCCTATGCTGGCGTAAACAGTGCTGATAACGTTCCATACATGAGTACTAGAGGTGATGCAGATGTAGTGGTAGTTGGTACTGGTCTAGAATATTTATTCTAGTATGAACTAGATTCTGATTATAAAAAACTCATCCTTCGGGGTGAGTTTTTTGTTGTGTAGCATTTAAATTATAGAAAAATGTTGATTGCCAACATAAAAACAGAAGAGTTTCTGATAGTTTGCATTTTTGCCCTATATTTTGTGGCGTATTTTTAGTAAAATCCTTCTTTACCAATTACCGAAAGAGTACTATGACCAAGTTTATATTTGTGACCGGTGGGGTAGTGTCCTCACTAGGAAAAGGTATCACCGCAGCATCTCTTGCCGCTATCTTAGAAGCACGTGGCGTGACAGTCACGATGACCAAGATGGATCCGTACATCAATGTCGATCCAGGTACGATGAGCCCATTCCAACATGGCGAAGTTTTCGTTACCGAAGATGGCGCAGAGACAGATTTAGATTTGGGCTACTACGAGCGCTTTTTACGTCATTCAAAGATGAGTAAAAGCAATAACTTTACCAGTGGTCGTATCTACCAAAACGTTTTAAATAAAGAGCGTCGCGGCGAGTATCTCGGCGGTACAGTACAAGTTATCCCGCACATCACTGATGAAATCAAGAGTAAAATCTTGGCCAGTGGTGAGGGTTATGATATCGCTATCATCGAGATTGGTGGTACAGTCGGTGACATCGAGTCACTGCCTTTCATGGAAGCCGTACGCCAAATGCAAGTAGAGCTTGGCCGTAATAGAGCCATGCTGATGCATCTAACGCTAGTACCGTATATTGCTAGTGCTGGTGAGACCAAAACCAAGCCTACCCAACATTCTGTAAAAGAGCTGCGTTCTATTGGTTTGCAGCCTGACATATTGATTTGCCGTTCTGAACATCATATCTCACAAGACAATCGCCGTAAGATTGCGCTATTCACTAATGTGGAAGAGCGTGCAGTCATTATGTGTGAAGATGCCCAAAGTATTTATCAAATACCGCGTACTTTGCATGAGCAAGACCTTGATGACTTGATTTGTGAGCGTTTCGGTATTGATGTACCTGAAGCAGATTTGAGCGATTGGGATAAAGTTGTTGAAGCGCAGCTTAATCCTGAGACGACTGTGACCGTAGCGATGGTTGGCAAGTATGTCGAACTGCCTGATGCTTACAAGTCTATCAATGAAGCATTGCTCCATGCTGGTATCACACATAAAGCAGACGTAAAGATTGATTATATCGATGCCGAGCGTTTGGAAAGTGATGAGGGTTTATTCGCCCAGCTAAATAACGCTGATGCTATCTTAGTACCAGGCGGTTTCGGAGAGCGTGGTACTAATGGCAAAATGAAAGCCATTACTTATGCACGTGAAAACAACGTACCTTATCTAGGCATTTGCCTCGGTATGCAGCTGGCAGTGATTGAGTATGCTCGCAATGTGCTTAATATTGATGCTAACTCTTCTGAGTTTGATCGCAAGACCGCTGAGCCGATCATCGGTCTCATCACTGAGTGGCTAGATGAGCGCGGTGAGCTACAGATTCGTAGTGATGATTCAGATCTTGGTGGTACTATGCGTCTAGGTGCACAGCAAGCCGAATTAGTTGCTGGCAGCAAATTAAGCCAAATCTATGGCGCGAGCAATATTACGGAACGTCATCGTCATCGCTATGAGATGAATAACCGTTATATCGAGCCACTAGAGCAAGCAGGTATGACCATATCTGGTTATTCAGCCAAGCAGCATTTGGTTGAGTCAGTTGAGATTTCTGAGCATCCATGGTTCGTTGCTGTACAGTTCCATCCTGAATTTACTAGCTCGCCACGTGGTGGTCATCCACTATTCAACAGCTTCGTAAAAGCGGCGAAAAACTATAACGAAGCCAGATAGTTCAAACCAAGTCGTTATCAACGCCTGACGTATTTACATGTATAAAAAAGACTGATTTTCGAATCGGTCTTTTTTTGAGCCTATATTTTAGAATTAGAGAGCCTAGCTATGGTGAATATGATTGTTGAGTACGGATAACACCAAACCCAAAAAATATCATTAACCACGTGAAAAGTGATTAGTCTAATAAATGAGGCAGTTGCACTCATTTCTCGGACTATTCTGATTTTTAGGAATGGTATGATTACGCTTGGATACTTTTATTAATTGGGCTATCGGTTACAATATGCGATAGAACCACTGATAACAATAAAGAGGATAGTTGTTTAATGGAAAATTTATTAAAAGCACAATCACATATTCAGCTTAATACGCCTAACAATAACACTATTAATATTGGTAACGATCAGCCGTTTGTATTGCTCGGCGGTATGAATGTTTTGGAATCTAAAGAGTTAGCGTTTGAGATTGTTGAACAGTATATTGATATATGCCAACGTTTGGGCATCGATTATGTCTTCAAGGCCAGTTTTGATAAGGCCAACCGTTCAAGCTTGCACTCTTATCGAGGTCCAGGGCTGGCGAAAGGCATTGACTGGCTTGGCCAAATCAAAGAGAAGTTCCAAGTACCCATCATTACTGACGTTCATGAGCCTCATCAAGCAGCACCTGTCGCTGAAGTGGCTGATATCATTCAGCTGCCTGCATTTTTGTCACGTCAGACTGATTTGGTCCATGCGATGGCGAAGACAGATGCCATTATCAATATTAAAAAAGCCCAGTTTTTAGCACCCCATGAGATGCGCCATATCGTCAATAAATGCTTGGAAGGTGGCAATGACAAACTGATATTGTGTGAGCGCGGCAGTGCTTTTGGTTATAACAATTTGGTCGTCGATATGCTTGGTTTTGATACGATGAAGCAGATGGATATTCCTGTATTCTTTGATGTGACGCATAGCTTGCAACAGCCAGGTGGACGTAGTGATAGTGCAGGTGGTCGCCGCGAGCAAATCACGACGCTTGCACGTTCAGGTATGGCAGCAGGGTTGGCAGGGTTGTTCTTAGAAGCACACCCAAGTCCAGAAACGGCCAAATGTGACGGTCCTTGTGCTCTACGTATGAGTCAGTTAGAGCCATTTTTACGTCAGCTTAAGCAGATTGATGATTTGGTCAAAGGTTTTGAAACGTTAGATACTCATTAGTAGTACTAGCTAATAGGTCGAAGATAGGAGGATAATGTAATGGCGATTCAAACCGCACAAGTAAGTATCGAAAATATCGATGACGCAGCAGGACTCGATAGTGTGATGACGGCATTAAAGAACATTACGGGCGTAACAGCTATCGATTTAGATACTACTCGCCACGTTGCCACCGTGCGTTATGAAGATACCGATACGAGTATCCATGCTCTGACGGCGGCAATCAGTATGGTTGATTATGTTACTCAGCCGTTTCCTATCGATGCACCACAAAACTCACATCATGATGATTAATCTTTGATATCGGGTATTATTCCTCGAATGATCCTCAGCTCGAATGATTCTCAGCTCGAATGATTCTCAGATAGTATCTGCGTATCATTTATTTAAAACAGTATTATATTAATAAATAAAAATAAGGAGTCTCATATGACAGACCAAACTTGTGTTATAAAAATCGACGGCATGACTTGCGGTGGCTGCGTAGCCAGTATATATAACGCTACTGCTGATATTGATGGCCTAGATGATATCAGTATCGAGCTGATAGACAATCAAGCAACCGTTACTTTTGACGATAGTAAAACAAATATAGAAGCCATTGTTTCAGCGATTGATGACGCTGGCTTTGATGCGACTGTCGCTAACTCATAAGTACCGTCTTTCATTTGAAAGAACCAGCTATTAGGGCTGGTTTTTTAATGGTTGAAGAGTAGTGATATTAGGTTGCTTCCCAGATGGCTATAAATGAATTGATTTGAATGGATAGTAACCTTGAATGTTTTTTAATTTAGATTCATCCATCCACTGATATTTTTATGGCTCATCCAATTTTACAAACGCTATAACGAATAAATGCCATACCGAGTTTTTTCTATGAATGATATTACCCGCACCACTAATGACAAATCCTACGATGTTGAAACTGACGTTCAGTCAAATACATCACTTACGCCGCAGCGTGCGCATCTACAACTGGCGATTGATGGTATGACATGTCAGGCTTGTGCCTCACGAATCGAAAAGGTACTTAACAAAAAGCCATCGGTATACGATGTGAGTGTGAATTTTGCAGGTGAGACTGCCAATGTCGATTATGATCCGAGTCAGACCACACCAGAGCAGGTCACGGAATGGGTGAATAAAACTGGTTTTGTGGCTAATTTACAAGTAGGTGAGAGCTTATTTGAGAAAACGGACAAGGATACAGCAACTGAGTATCCTTGGCGCTTAATTGGGCTATGGGTTTGCTTAATCCCATTTTTAGTCGGTATGGCAGGCATGCTGACGGGTTTTGGTATGGCGTGGATGCCACCGGTTTGGATACAGTTCCTCATAGCGACGATTGTGCAATTTGGACTAGCACTGCCATTTTATAAGAGTGCGTGGGCATCGATTAGAGGTGGTCTTGCCAATATGGACGTATTGGTCGTTATCGGTACGGTCACCATTTGGGCATACTCGACTTATCTGTGGCTCACGCATGGCGATGGCACTTTAAATAGTTTGCTGCAAGATGCTAACATGGGCGGTCATGGTACAGATAATAGCCCAGCCGTATATTTTGAAGCAGGAGTGATGGTTATTGCTTTTGTTCGTACGGGTAAGTACTTAGAAGAGCGTACCAAAAAGCATAGTCTTAATAGTATTGATTTACTATTGTCATTGACGCCTGATCAAGTTGAGCAGCAGCAATCGAATGGAGACTTTCATAATGTTGCACTCCAAGATGTACAGGTTGGTGATATTTTGCGCGCTAAGCAAGGTAGCCGAGTAGCCACCGACGGCATGGTTATAAGTGGTAGTGGCTGGTGTGTGGAGAGTCATTTAACGGGTGAGTCCGTACCGCTCAAAAAAGAAGAGGGCGATGGTCTACTAGCGGGTGCTCTAGTCGAAAATGGCAGCTTACTATATCGCGTCAGTGCTAAAGGTAGCGATACCAAGCTAGGTGATATGGTACAAGCACTCAGCGATGCACAAGGCTCAAAAGCCAATTTAGCGCGTCTGGCTGATAGAGTGACAGCTATTTTTGTTCCTATTGTGGTTACGATTGCATTGGTTACTTTTATCGTCACGTGGTGGCTGACAGGTATGGTGGATACAGCACTAATGCACGCCGTATCTGTATTGGTTATCGCATGCCCTTGTGCGCTTGGCTTGGCCACACCCGCTGCAATTATGGCGGGTATGGGCGTTGCTGCTCGTCATGGTGTTTGGTTCAAGGATGCACAAAGCCTCGAAGCAGCAGGCGACATCGATACCGTTGTCTTGGATAAGACGGGCACACTGACCATTGGCAAACCGACTATCGTCGATCATGTCATGGTGGACAAATCGCTTGCTGTTGATGACGTCTTGCAGATTGCCGCGAGCGTTGAGGCGCATGCCAGTCATCCACTAGCAACTGCTCTAGTCAACACTGCAAAAAACCGCAATTTGCCATTAATGAATGTTACTGATATCAGCGTGATAAAAGGCGCAGGTATACAAGCAAACATTGACGGACTTGGGCTTATCAAGGTTGGTACAGCAGAGTTTGCTAACTTGACGCTGCCAAAGTTTATGCCAAAAGCATGGCAAGTGGCCAGTACGGTTGCAGTTAGTATTAATGACGAACCTTTAGGCGCTTTTGCTTTAGCGGATGACCTAAAAGCGGATACTCCACAAGCGATTACTGCACTACAGGATGCAGGCATTAATGTGATTTTGATGAGTGGTGACAAGCAGTCCGTCGTCGATTATGTCGCAGGGAAACTGGGTATCAAGGCTGCTTATGGCAAAATGAGTCCGAGAGATAAGGCGAGCCAGATTGCTAAATTACAAACAGCGGGTCATAAAGTTGCCATGGCAGGTGATGGTGTCAATGATGCACCAGCGATGGCAACTGCCGATGCCAGTTTTGCCATGTTTGAAGGGACAGATGTTGCCCAGCACAGTGCTTCTGCACGATTGATGGGTGAGTCATTGATGCATATCGATGCGGCACAAAAAATAGCTCAAGCAACACTGCGTAATATTAAGCAAAATTTGTTTTTTGCCTTCATTTATAATTGCATTGGCATTCCACTCGCTGCTTTTGGGTTTTTAAATCCTATGATTGCAGCTGCTGCCATGGCGCTTAGCTCCATCTCAGTATTAATGAATGCACTGCGATTGACACGATTTCAGACAGAGGTTGAGCTGGATAATACAGTCTCAAACACCAATATTAAAGCAGAGCAGCTGTCTAAAGCATAGGCATTCATTCGCTTTTTACATCGTCATAGATAAAACGATTCGATAACGGCTGACATTGCTGCTCATATTTAATTTTATGAGCGCAAGTTGGTGTAAGATAAGGGAAGTTTGGCAAAATTTATGCTATGATGCCAAGCACTATAGCCAGCTATCGATACGCCAAATAAACCTTTAATCGTACTTAGAATTGACCGATTTTACAAATAGGCAAAGCTGTTTTAGGCGCACGTGCTATACGATAATTTGCTTTATCTTTTTTGTATTCTAGTTGCCGTTATTTACCCCATAAACTTGGCATGACCAAAGGAATTAACAGACATTATGTACGCTGAAGAAACCAACAACGTCACCGCAATTAAAGACATTCGCGCTCGTGAGATTTTAGACTCACGCGGTAACCCAACGATTGAAGCCGATGTTATCTTGGCTGATGGTACAATTGGCCGTGCTGCTGCACCAAGTGGCGCGTCAACTGGCTCACGTGAAGCGCTTGAGCTGCGTGATGGCGACAAAGATCGCTACATGGGTAAAGGCGTGAAAAAAGCCGTTGCCAATGTAAATAGCCAAATCCGTAGCGCTTTGATGGACAAAGACGTTACAGAGCAGCAAGGCATTGATGATGCAATGATTGCGCTAGACGGTACAGAAAACAAAGACAGCCTTGGTGCCAACGCTATGCTAGCGGTGTCACTTGCCACTGCTAAAGCGGCTGCCAAATCAAAGAATTTGCCATTACACCAGTATATTGCCAACTTGCGCAATCAGACGTCGCTTACGATGCCTGTGCCAATGATGAATATCTTAAACGGTGGTGAGCATGCAGATAATACTGTAGATATCCAAGAGTTCATGATTGAGCCAGTTGGATTTACGAGCTTCTCAGAAGCATTGCGTGCTGGTACGGAGATTTTCCACAGCTTAAAATCTGTCCTAAAATCACAAGGCTTGAATACAGCGGTCGGTGATGAAGGCGGTTTTGCACCAAACCTACGCAGCAACGAAGAAGCCATCACTGTCATTATGCAAGCGATTGAGCAAGTCGGCTATAAAGCTGGTGAAGACATTCATCTTGCGTTAGATTGTGCGGCAAGTGAGTTCTATAAAAATGGTCAGTATATCTTGGCAGGCGAAGGTAATAAGTCTTTTGATAGCCAAGGTTTTTCAGACTATCTAGTTGGTTTGGCACGTCAATATCCTATTATCTCTATCGAAGATGGTCTTGATGAGTCAGATTGGGATGGTTGGAAGTATTTGACTGAGCAAATTGGTGATAAAGTTCAATTGGTCGGCGATGATTTATTCGTAACCAATCCTGCTATCTTGCAAGAAGGCATCGATAAGAAAATTGCCAACGCGATTTTGATCAAGTTTAACCAGATTGGTACTTTATCAGAAACGCTAGATGCGATTTATCTGGCGAAGAAAAATGGTTATGCGACGATTATTTCGCATCGTTCAGGTGAAACTGAAGACAGTACTATTGCAGATTTAGCGGTTGGTACTGCTGCTGGTCAGATCAAGACTGGCTCGCTATGCCGCTCAGATCGCGTCGCAAAATACAATCAACTGCTTCGTATCGAGCAGCAAGTACGTGCAAGCTATCGTGGCCGTGAAGAGTTCATCGGTCTACGTGGTTAATAAGTCCAAGTTGATCAGGACTTAACGTTAAAGCTGGGCAGTATGTAATCATTATTGTGTTTATATATTGCCTAGCTGCTTTAGCTAATTTTTACTATATCTCTGTCGTTTGGCGTTATCCTATTATGAAATATTTTAGCCAATTTATGTTACTTGCGTTAGCCGTTGCTGTCCTGTTAGGGCTGCAATATCAGTATTGGCTAGGCGAAAATGGTCGTTTCGAGCACAACGAACTGATGACTCAGACAGAAGAGCAACAGCGCTTGAATGAGAGCCAAGTAGCAGCAAATAATTTATTACGTACCGACGTATATGATTTAAAAAATGGTCTTGAAGCAGTAGAAGAGCATGCTCGTTTAGATTTGGGTCTGATTAAACCAAACGAGACGTTTGTGCAAGTATCTACGGCACCTACTACACACAGCAGTCAGTAATCATTCTTAATTTTCGAAAAAATACTATCTATTAGTATCTAGAATAGATATTCGGTTCACCTCAATCTCTTTACCTCTCTTAGCACTTACTTTTCCTTAGCCATATTGTCATGGGTCTCAACCATGAGAACTGCTTGATGAGTACTATCTTATGAATACCACACCTCGTATACATGCCATGATCGTCGCTGCTGGTCGCGGTAGTCGTTTTGGTGCATCTGTTGCCAAGCAATACACGATGCTACAAGGACAGACACTGCTACAGCATAGTGTGGCAAGGCTCGCCTGTAATGATTATATTGATAAGTGCTTGCTGGTGATTGCAGCAGATGACATCACTGCTCAAACACTCGATTTCGCACTTCCTATAGATTATGTCATTGGCGGCGCTGAGCGTTGGCAGTCAGTACAGGCAGGTGTAGAGGTAATCAGTCACTCAGGTGCTGACGATTCAGACCTAGTGTTGATTCATGATGCTGCGCGTCCTACTGTACCCAGTAATGATATTGATCAAGTTGTCGAAGCGGCGATGACAGAGCCTTATGGCGCTATCCTAGCAACACCTGTGGCTGATACGCTAAAAGAGTCGTACGTCTATTCTACTGCCCAATCTGAGCTTACGAATGAGACTATTATTAGTAACCATAACCACGCACATTCTTATGCTAAACGCACTATCGACCGCAGTAATATGTGGCAAGCTCAAACCCCACAAGTATTTCGATTAGGTGAGTTGAAGAGGGTATTGGCTTATGTTCTTACCCATAACCTTTCTATCACGGATGAAGCCAGTGCCTTTGAATACTTAGATTTCCCTATTCGTCTAGTGACTGGCAGTCGCCAAAACATAAAGCTCACTTATCCAGACGATGCTATCTTACTTGCAGCTATTCTGACTGCACAATCGTAATTATCCTAAAGTATCTCCAATAGCTGTTTCTTATTAGTTTGCTACTACCTGTATCGTATCGAATACGTCTATTTAATAGAGATGTAGGTGTGCTTATATCTCACATATTTCAGCCAGCACCTATTTTAAAATAAAAACATAGGCTACTTCATTCATTTGAAGTCTTCTCAATTATGAAGAACAAACAGTATTGTCAAACATAGATTGCTTTGATGACCAAACTAGCCTATGATGTAACCAACTTAATACAATTAATATAAACATTTATAAAATCAATAATATACCAGACCAATTTGATGCTTCTAAAAGTCTTGTCTCTATGTTTTTTCTAAAGTTAGTATGGTTGTTTTAGCTCCATTTATCTAAAAATAGGGAGAATCGAATTGTCAAAAATTAATGATTCGACAAATCCAGTCACAATAGATCTCTGCCAGCTTGTATATATCAGCCAAATCACGTCGACTGGTCTGTCAGGCTCTAGTACGCTTAATGACATTTCAGAGATTTCGATTGAGCAGAACCAAGCCGATAACGTCACAGGTATTCTTTGCTATGGCAATGGTTACTTCTTACAGTGTGTAGAAGGGTCAGAACAAGCGCTCACTAATTTAAAAAATCGATTGCTAGTAGATGACCGTCATAAAGAACTAAAAATTCTAGATTTTTCACAAATCTCCCAACGCCGTTTTACGAATTGGTCTCTACGTTCTGTCACACTTGAACGCTGGATGACAAAAGAGCCTGAGCTGAAAAACTTTATGCCGTTTAAGCCTTACGACTGGGATTCTAGTGAATGGCCAAGGTTTGTAAATATCCTACAAGGGTATTATGAGGAACAGGCAAGAACAGGTAATATAGATACACCACCTATTAAGTACAGTACATTAGGGGTGACCTTAAGTAAGGTGGTCGGTCAGCATCAAGCATTCTTTTTGATTCAAACTGTACTTGGTGTGATGGTTATCATGACATTGTTATGGTTGATGTTATCAGATAAAATCTGGTAAATTTTATAAAGAAATCGTATTCGATCTAAAAAAGCCAACAGTCAATGTTGGCTTTTTTGTCAGTAAATTTTCGATAAAACTTTTAATATAGATGCAGCAGCAAATCAAGTTGCGTATTCATAGTACACATTACTAGCTGCATTAAATTAATAGTGATAGAGGTTTGAAGATCTTAGGTATCGTCTTTTTGAGACAGTTAAATGCACGCATAAAAAAAATCCCAATCACGATGTGATTGGGATTTTCGATGGTACGCTTGTTAGTCTTAATAGATGCTTTGCAGCAAACTTGCTAACGAGTGACGCCAAATAGTGGCGTCCCCAGGGGGATTCGAACCCCCGTTACCGCCGTGAAAGGGCGGTGTCCTAGGCCTCTAGACGATGGGGACTAGTAACACAACACCTCAGCTGCTTTCACCATTTATGCCGAAGTGGTGCGTATTCTAATGGTGTCTGCGCTTGCTGTCAAGCCTTTTTCTTCGTCTTTTTAAAATTAAGTATCTTTTTTTAATTGCACGGCGAGGATGTAAGTCTTTACGCTTTAAATGATAGCGAATCCACAAAGAAGTACAAGCGCTAATCGTCAAAGCTAGCAGCATATAGCCTATGATTGTTCCCCATAATTTGAGTTGTGGATCCATGATAAAGTCCCTCCTATCAAGCCTTATAGTATGAGCAATGTCATGCTATGAGGTAGTGTGGGCAACTTAAACCATCTACAGGATACGACAACACCGTTTCAGAGTGCATACTTACAGGTCGTCGACTCGTTTGTTACTTTTGAATGATGGCCATACCATATTCAATAATTAAACGAGAGGCTTGTTTATCATGATATCAATCATATCCCTATTGATTGTAAAATCAAGATGCCAAAGTCATCAAGTATTAAAAGTAGCACTATTAGGAGACATGGGCAATATAGGATATGTGGCTTATTTATTATCGCTGTTAGGTAACTCATCTTTATTTGCTTCATCATGCATTGCATTAGCCAACATGGGGTAATGGTTAAGAATATGACAAAACAGCTCAGCAGTCTTTTGCGTATCATATAGCGCTGAGTGAGCGTCTTTACCATCAAAATCTAGCCCTGCTGCCTTACAAGCCCGCGCCAGTACCGTCTGACCAAATGCGAGTGCTGATAGCGTGACGGTATCAAAAACTGAAAAGTTATGGAACGGATTGTGGCTCTTGTTATTGGTACGTAGCACAGCGGCATTCAAAAATGCCAAGTCAAAATGGGCATTGTGTCCGATCAATACACATTGACGGCAGTCTTCCTCACGGCGTACTTCTTTTAAACCCTTAAAAATCCGGCGTAGGGCAGTTTTTTCGTCTTCGGCAATAGCTTTACGCAGTGGGTTTTTAGGATCAATCCCTGTAAAGGCGAGGGCGCTTGGCTCTAGGTTTGCCCCTTCAAAAGGTTCGATATGCGCATTGAAAGCCTCACCAGGATAAAACACACCTTGCTCATTAAGTAGCACAGGAATACAGGCAATTTCTAGTAAAGCATCAGTTTGTGCATTAAAACCAGCTGTCTCAACATCGACGACCACAGGTAAAAACTTACGAAAGCGATCTTTTAAGCGTATTGGTGCTTGTTCATCTGTCACGGTATTGTCAGGCAAGGTAGCATCGTTTTGAGTGGTCATATCAGGTAAAATCGCTTTTATCAGTCGTACTGTTATATTGAATTAAAAATAAGTATGTGATGATATCTGTCACACCGCCTAAGATAGGGATATGACAGATATTATAGAATAAAATATAGAGGGCTTTATGTCAGGCATGTCATCAATTGGTTCACTTAGCACTTAGCACTTAGTAATCTTAAGTTTTACAATCTAAATGATGACATACCTTAGCGTGCTCTAGTCTCTAAGAGACCATGGTAGGGTTTCACCTGCCATAAGCGGGGTGAGAGAGCTACCATCGAAGTAAGGATAAGCGATAGGCACTTGCATAGGCGTATTGACAAGCGTAATCGTACTCTCATTTAATGGCATGCCGTAGAACTGGGCACCAAAACGACTGGCAAAACCTTCTAGCTTGTCTATTTTGCCAACGCTATCAAAAGCAGTGGCATACAGTGGCAAGGCAGTCGCAGCGCTATAACAACCGGCACAACCACAAGCAGCTTCTTTTTTATCCGTCGCGTGCGGAGCAGAGTCAGTACCTAAGAAGAACTTTGGATTGCCACTAGTCGCGACATCTAATAGTACTTTTTGATGGCTTTCACGCTTCAGGATAGGTAAGCAATAAAAATGCGGTTTAATACCACCGACCAATAGATGATTACGGTTAAACATCAAATGCTGCGGTGTAATAGTGGCGGCAACGTGATTGCCTTGGGCCAATACAAAGTCCGCAGCATCACTGGTAGTGATATGCTCGACTACGATTTTCAACGTAGGGAACTTTACGATAATTTGTGCCAACACTTCATCTAAAAAGCGCTTTTCACGATCGAAAATATCAATATGGTCTTGAGTGACCTCACCATGTATTAATAATGGCAAGTCGTATTTTTCTAGTGCTTCAAAGACATCGACACAAGCATTGATATTGGTGACGCCGTCAGCAGAGTTGGTGGTTGCTCCAGCAGGATAGAGCTTAACGGCCTGTACGATACCTGATTTTGCTGCCATCTCGATGTCTTGTGCAGTCGTTTTATCCGTCAGGTATAAGGTCATACGGGGGTCGAACGCCGTTTTGCGTTCTGCGCTCAAGCTACTAGCTTCTAGATGTGACATGATACGCGCACGGTAAGCACGTGCATCGTCGACATTCTTGACGGGCGGCACTAGGTTTGGCATGCAAATCACACGATTAAAGCTATTTGCGGCATGCGGTACTGTCGTACTCAATGCTATGCTATCACGCAAGTGGATATGCCAGTCGTCTGGTTGAAGGATGGTCAACTCTCTAATCGAATCAGTCATAATGTCGTAGCGCTCTGTGTCGTCATATATGGGAATAAAACGGAGTGGTGTTATGTGGCTATCATAACAGATTTGCCCACTTGACTAAATATGCGACTAACGCTCTGTACATAATTCATTGGTTGTACTGTAGAAGGTTTTGAGTATTTTGCTACCATTCTATGGCGAATAATGATTTTTGGATGTATAAAATGGTCTGGTTTATCATGATTAGATAACAATCTCATAGAGATAGCTTATATCCATTGGCTCACCATTCAACCAAAAGCTCACTCCTTGTGGCCGTGGCACTTTTGCCTATAGTAAATATGATGTACACTGAGTAAGTAGTTTACCTTTCGATTGAATCTTAGCGCTTTTACCAAAATTAAATTCTCATAATAGGAGTTATTCATGGCTCAACTTGATCCGAAAAATATTAATAAAATCGTATTGGCATATTCAGGTGGTCTTGATACCTCAATCATCGCTAAATGGCTGCAAGAGACTTATGATGCAGAGGTTATT
Source organism: Psychrobacter sp. TPE 89C (assembly GCF_055522395.1). Lineage (NCBI taxonomy): Bacteria > Pseudomonadati > Pseudomonadota > Gammaproteobacteria > Moraxellales > Moraxellaceae > Psychrobacter > Psychrobacter sp. TPE 89C. Next base: position 5,511 of record NZ_JBVFXW010000048.1, on the reverse strand, counting down.
ACCTTTACCGCAGATATTGGTCAAGGCGAAGAAGTTGAGCCAGCACGCGCCAAAGCAGAAGCCATGGGTATCAAACATATCCATATCGAAGACTTGCGCGAAGAGTTTGCCCGTGACTACGTATTCCCAATGTTCCGTGCCAATGCTATCTATGAAGGCGAGTATTTGCTCGGTACTTCTATTGCACGCCCGCTAATCGCGAAGCGTTTGGTTGAGATTGCTAAAGAGCACAACGCCGATGCCATTAGCCATGGTGCTACTGGTAAAGGGAATGACCAAGTACGTTTTGAGCTGGGTGCTGTCGCCTTGTCACCAGACGTAGTGACCATTGCTCCTTGGCGTGAGTGGGACTTGTCTAGCCGTGAAAGCTTGATGGAATATGCGAAAGAGCACAACATTGCGATTGACTATGCAGGTAACAAGAAAAAATCTCCATACTCAATGGATGCTAACCTGCTACATATCTCTTATGAAGGCGGAATCCTAGAAGATCCATATGCTGAAGCAGAAGATGATATGTGGCGCTGGTCAGTCAGCCCAGAAGAAGCGCCTGACGAAGCACAGTATCTAGAGCTAGAGTATCAAAAAGGCGACATCGTTGCTATCGATGGCGAAGCACTCAAGCCTTTCGAAATCATGATCAAGCTCAATGAGATTGGCGGTAAGCATGGTATCGGACGTCTAGATATCGTAGAAAACCGTTATGTTGGCATGAAGTCACGTGGTTGCTATGAGACGCCAGCGGGTACGATTATGCTAAAAGCGCATCGCGGTATTGAGTCATTGACCTTAGACCGTGAAGCCGCGCATCTAAAAGATGAGCTAATGCCACGCTATGCTAAAACTATCTACAACGGTTACTGGTTCAGTCCTGAGCGTATGATGTTGCAAGCGTTGATTGACAAATCACAAGAATACGTCAACGGTACGGTTCGTGTGAAGCTATATAAAGGTGCAGTGAGCGTGGTTGGACGTAAATCTGACGATTCATTATTTGACGAAAAAATCGCCACTTTTGAAGATGATGCAGGCGCTTATGATCAAAAAGATGCAGAAGGCTTTATCCGTCTTAATGGTCTACGTCTAGCTATCGAAGCCAGCCGTGGTCGCGATTTATCGAAGTAAGATTGTTAGATTACTCGTAATCAATTAGAAAATTAAATCGCACAAAAAAGAGGCCTTACAAATAGGGCCTCTTTTTTATTGCTGATAGCTTGTGATTAAATACTTATGACAACAGCTACGTTTAAATGGTTGTTTGCGTCTACTCAGCTTCAGCTGTTTCTGTAACCTCTTCATCATCTACCATCACGATTGCGACATCCTGCTGCTGGCGTTCTTCGAGAGTCTTTTGTTCTAATAACACTTCTTCTGTTGCCAACATAGCACCGTCAGACTTTTGCATCTGATATTTGAGGGTTGCCAATCCACCCAGTATACTAATGACCAGAATGATAATGATAATGACGGGGTTTTTCCAAAGCGGCGTGGCGGCTTCGTATTCAATCGGTTTTTCACTGATCGTTGCGGGCGTGTTGTCGCTATTGCCACCGATGAGTCCCAAGCTAACCAAAGGTGGTTTGGGCGGGGTAGCAGGTTCAGAATTTACGCGTAGTCGATTGCGACTTAGATAGATATCTGATATTTTTGCGAGTTGTAATAACCAACGTTGATGTGGCAGTGCAATATCATGCATTTCTGCAAACACCAGCATGTCGTTATGGCGTCCTTGTTGCAAGTTGTCAGGTGAGCGGCCAATGGCTTTTAGATAGTTACCTGTGGCCATTTGCATGTCTTGTACAGGCTCATAGTTTTCAGGTTTGAATGCCGTAAGCTCGTACCAGTAAGGATCGAAAGGTGGTGGGTTGTTTGATAGTTGTTCAGTACTTAATAAGCCAACCTCTGATGGACTTTCTGTTCCTGTATCTACCGTATTTTCGGCTGCTATCGCGGGCGCTTCGTTGCTGTTGGCCAGTTCAGCTGATAGCGTTTCTGGTTCACTGGCTGCGAAACGCGCTAATGACAAAAACTGTGGTTGTAGCGCAAACCATTTATTAATCTCGTTATTATCAAGTTGACTGTATTCTGCCAATATAGCCAGCTCACGGAGTACAACCACGCATAAAGAGGTCAGAAAAATTTGAACTTGTTGCGTCGTTGCGTTAATTTGACTGGCAATACGATCGCTCGCTTTTATGACCCGAGCATTATCAGAAAATATGGCATCTGCCGCATCGTGACGATGATATAACGTCGCACTAATGGTTGCAAAGTTCATAGAGTTATACTGTCGTAACTCTTTGACAGCACCACGCCCAAACAGTTTTTTACTCACTGACTGACCATCGTAACGCTGTTGGTAAGCGAGAAGGGCACTAATAATTGCCTGCAAACTGGCATCCATTGCTAAGCGGGCTTGTGGTAATGAAAGCTTTGCGGCATCTGCCAATAATGACACCATCGGTATGGTATCTTGATATAGAAAATCATACATCGACACACGTGTCGGTGAAATAGTCGTCATAATCTGCTAGCATCAAAAAGTGTGCCCCTATATTACGGTGCCCAATGCCTTGATACAATCCCTTGATAATAGAAATTTTCAATCATTTTACGAGGACGTGTTGAATAATCCGAATATAGTCACTGTGAGTGACCTAGTTGGAAGTTTAATATGTCCTAATTGCCCTAACGGTATTTTTACGAATGACTGATAGTTGGAAGCATTTATGAAAAACAGCAATAATCTTGATATACAGATAGTTATTAACATCGCTCAGCAATATTTAACAGTACACCAGCAGAATAAAGAAATAGTACGATACTCGATATCGACTGCTAAAAATGGCATTGGCAGTCAGCAAGATAGTGGCTGTACACCGCTTGGCAAACATGTCATTGCCGAAAAAATAGGGGGTAGTGTCCCTAGCAATGCTGTGTTTATAGGTCGCGTGCCCACAGGTGAGATATATGATGCGGAACTCGGTAAGTCTCATCCTGAGCGCGATTGGATATTGAGCCGTATCCTTTGGCTCAGCGGTCTGGAAGAAGGCGTGAACAAAGGAGCTAATAGCCAAGGTGGTTGCGATACTTACCAGCGTTATATCTATATACACGGCACATCAGATACCGAGCCAATGGGCGCACCATTTTCGCATGGCTGTATACGTATGCGTAATGCAGATATCATTCAGCTATTTGAGCAGGTAAACGAGGGTACGTTTGTGACTATTACAGCTGAATAGTATAGTCAATCCTCTATAAATTGGATACTGTGTCAGTCTCGCTTAGTCTACTATTTGTAGTACTTTCACTCGTCTTCCTTGTATCCAAACTATATTGAACCGACTATGCTATAAATGGATGAAACAGAATGATAATACAAATATATTGATTAAATCATCTATCGTAATTTTCTTGAATCAGACATTATAAAAAAGACAGCCCTCATAAAGTGAGCTGTCTTTTTTATTTTACGTTTTTGCTATTTTACGATGAATATTTTACCAAAATATCGAACGATCTCTCACTTTGGCCAAGCATTTGTCGCTGCGTTTCGCGTCATTTTTGAGTACGGCTGCAAACCAGCCTGCACCATATAGTGCATTATTATCTACAGCTGATTTTAACTGATAACGCTGTTGATATTGTGCATAACCGTGATATTTCTCTAATGGTTTTTGCGCTTTGAGCAAACACTTTAGCTGGCGTTCGGTGCGTTTTTTAGAGCCTTTCTTACTTAATAGAGGCGCAAAAAACTCAGTGATGTAGCGCAAATCTGTTAGCTGATGCAATTCAAAGTCTGCTTGGTCATCAGTATCAAGGTTTGAGTTCGTACTTTCTAAATCAACATCTTCTAAATCAACATCTTCTAAATCAATATTTTTTAAATCAATGTCTTCTAAATCCATACTATCGCTTTCAACATTGTTTCTCTCACCAAGCTCTTCATCGGTATGGAGTAGCTTTTCATATTGTTTGGATAAGACTTTTACAATTTTATCGGTAGCAAGCTTATTACTTTGAGGCTCAAGGGTTGGATCACTCATAGTAAAGGAAATGAGTTCTAATAAGGTCAGCTGAAAATCAGGGACGCTAATGGCATCAATAGGCTTGGTTTTGAGAGCGTCAATATCCATCGTCCAGTTAGTCTCAGGCGCGCCATATTCTTGCAGCTTAGGATCGATATGATTTGCTAGATAATCCAGCTCCTGATAATCATCAATAAAGGTAGCCGTTTGGTTTAGTATTGGCTGCCAATCAGGATTGATTTCATCAGAGAAGCTAGCAAACGCATCTAGGGCAGTCAGTAAGCGGCGAATACCTATCTGTGATTGTAAGATATGGTCACTGTCAGTGCTACCCGCCACGATAGCACTGCTGTTCGGTAGTATTTGTAGTAGACAGTTATGTACGGCAGCCCTCACAAAAGCAGGCATGCTAGTTTTTTTATTGATGTTTAGCTGGCTAAGATCAGCATTAACTGCTGGGCTATGATTTTGTCCGTTGATGAGCAATCCACCACGTTCAGCTTTGGTTACAGTAGATAAGCATAGCTTATAGCGCTGACACCAAGTTTTGGCTGTCATAAACAGAAAGTCTAAATCTCCTGATATGAGCTCGAATTCTATCTCTTGAATGACTTCTCGCTGAGCATTATCATTACCATGAACAATCTCTCCATGATCGTAGGCTATCTCAATGCTATTGTTTATTTGATCGCTACTGTCTTCTACTAGCAATCGAGTGGTGCGCTGTACATCAGTAACATATAGCCGTGTCAGTGTTTTTGCCAGCTTTTTGAGCTTAAATTTAGACAATGCAGGAGCGATTGGAGTGTCTTTATAAATGGTCAAATCAGGCATGAGGGAGTTGGCATCGAGCATTGCTTGTACTTGTTCATTATCTAATACCGCATTGTGCTCTAAGCGTGCGGCAATACCATCGCCGCCAGCTTTGATTGTCTGTACCCACGATTCGCCTTCTTTACGAATACGCAAGCCGATACCTGCTTTCGCTAGTTGTTGGTCAGGCGTATCGTAATAATGGGCAGCCAGTTGCGTCAGCTGTGAGGATTTGACTTGAGCTTGACGCATCAAGCCTTTTAGCCGTGATTCTGGCACCAAAAACTTCAGTTCTATCTCTTGCATGGTGGCTCCCAATTATTTTGATAAATGTTAAGTGAGTACTTTAGTCAGTCTATAGTCGGCTCAATATAATTTGGATACAAGGAAGTCGAGTGAAAGTACTACACATCTGTACTCGGCTACTTGGTACTTTTTTAGATTGAATCAACTCTATCGTATGAAAGCTATCATCTAATAACAAGTAATATTCTATAGAACTGCCTAGAGCGTGTCATCAATTAGCACATTAATACATTTAGTGGTCTTAAAATGGCTAAATTTTGCTAAACATCGTCAGTAATTTTGTCAATATGTTCATATTAACGGCAATTCCTTCCTTGTTTATCTACAATTTTTCTCATTTTAAGCCTCACAATCTAATTGA
>NZ_JBVFXW010000047.1:0-20795 GCF_055522395.1 Psychrobacter sp. TPE 89C | reverse complement strand
AATTGTTGAATGTTCAACTATCTAGTATATTCATTATATACCAATTTGATAAAAGATAAAAATAGGTATGAATAAGAGGTATCCATAATTATCTTTAAATATATAAAAACAAAACTATTGTTTATTTTTATATACTCAGTAGTAATCCTTGATACAGGTTGATCGAGCTGCTGATTCAATTGGAGCATCACAAATTTTTGTTGGTAGATCGCTAATATTAAATATCTATTGGCTCGCTATCAGGTTTAGTGCAAATAACACCATTCCCTCAATTCTATCTTTAGACAACAAGGACGTTATCTATGATACACAAACTTCCCAGTTCAAACGGCCAAAAAAATAGCCATATCATCAATACTAAAAACTATGATCATGAGCTCTTAAACAGAGCGATGCATATAACTTCAACCAGTAATTTAATACCTGTCCATGGTCGACGGGTAGTGGCTTATGGACAACATATTGATGAGGTGATACTCACAGATGATATGTCTAGAGCATTTTTTTAACATGCGTCAAATTAACGATAAATGACGGGGTTTTATCAACCATAATTTTTTAATCACATAAATCATCCATCACAATTTTTACGATAAGGGTTAGTGTCATGCAAGAATTTAATTTAATTATCGACGGCGAAAAAGTGTCAACGAAAGACTATTTTGACGTTATCAATCCAGCTGATAAATCAGTTGTTGCACGCTGTCCAAAAGCCAGTGTTGAACAATTAAATACTGCGGTCGCCGCAGCTAAAGCGGCATTTCCTGCTTGGTCAGCACTCACCTATGCAGAACGCCGAGATAAATTGATGCAGCTTGCGGATGCCGTTGAAGCCAAGAGCGAGGCATTTATAACCCTGTTAACCAAAGAGCAAGGCAAGCCTATCAATGGTTTCGCTGATTTGGGGGCAGGCTTTGAATTTGGTGGTACGCTCGCATGGATACGCAGCACTGCCAGCATGGAGCTGACACCAGAAACCATTCAAGACAACGATGCCGCACACATAGCTATTCACCGTAAGGCACTCGGCGTGGTGGGTTCTATTACGCCGTGGAACTATCCATTGCTAATCGGTATTTGGCACATGATTCCTGCTTTGATTACGGGTAATACAGTCGTTATCAAACCTTCAGAGATGACACCGTTGACGACTTTGTTTCTTGGCGAAATTGCCAAAGATATTTTGCCAAAAGGTGTTTTGAACGTAGTGGCTGGTGCAGGTGAGATTGGCGGTGCAATGTCTTCACATAGAGATATTGATAAAATTATTTTTACCGGCTCAACCCCAACAGGTAAAGTCATCATGAAAAGCGCTGCCGAAAACCTAAAGCGTTTAACGCTTGAGCTTGGCGGTAACGATGCCGGTATTGTATTGGCTGATGCCGATATTGAGGCTATTGCAGGTAAGATTTTTGCCACATCGTTTATCAACAATGGCCAAACGTGTGCGGCATTAAAAAGACTTTATGTACACGAAGCAGTATACGAGCAGCTTTGTGAAGCCATGACCAACATAGCCAACAGCATGAAAACGGGTAATGGACTTGATGTGGATACAGACTTTGGGCCGCTACAAAATGAGAAGCAGCTAGATATTGTAAAAGCGCTTGCTCAAGATGCCAAAGAGCGCGGTGCTAACTTTTTATGTGGCGGGGAAGTGGTGGACGAAACAGGCTATTTCTATCCAATAACGTTAGTGAATAATATTCAAGATGGTGCGCGCTTGGTTGATGAAGAACAGTTTGGACCTATTCTACCGATTATTAAGTTTAGCGATGTAGAAGAAGCGATTACCAGTGCTAACCGTCTCGCAGTCGGGCTTGGCGGTTCAGTTTGGTCAACAGACATCGAAAAAGCACAGAGCATCGGCTCACGTTTAGAATGTGGCACCGTTTGGATCAATAATCATGCCATGGTACAACCTGATGCCCCGTTTGGTGGTGTAAAAGATTCAGGATTCGGTGTTGCATTTGGTGAAGCTGGACTAAAGGAGTTTACCTCTATACAGACCATGCAAACCTCTAAATCTTAACCTCTATTTTAGAGATTATATTTACGTATGTCTTATCCTAAAATAAGTTGAACATTGACAGGAAGTCAGATACATCCGAAATGGCATCTTTGCATCTTAGGTAGACATACCCTTGACCATATAGGTTATATATCATGACAGAAACTATTAATACAAGCCCCCGTATAGCGGCAGCCAAAAAGATTGGTTTGCTGACTATGGTATCCATATGTATCGGCTTGGTTGTAGCTCAAGGAGCTATGATATCTGCCTTACAAGGTATTGGCATCGGAGGCAGCGCTTTTATAGCTGCAATGGTTGCTGCTTTGGTGATCGCTCACTTTAATATCATGAGCTTCGCTGAGTTATCACTGATGTTTCCAGCAGAGGGAACACTGGCCACTTATACCCAAAAAGCAATCGGTCATTTCCCCGCTATTGTTTCGGTATATGCGGGCTATGTTCTGGTGGGGATATTAGGCGTAACGGTAGAGCTGTTTTTGGTAGAGGCTATGCTTGATGCGTTATTGCCAGGCATGTTACCTGCAAAGGTTGTACCGATACTAATCTTGTTATTTCTATGTGTGACTAATATCAGAGGGATTGATGTCTTTGCCAAAGTTCAAAACTTGATCGTTGTTATTATGGTGTCCGCGATATTGTTAATTGGGTTGGTAGCAAGTTTGCATCTTACGGCTCCAGCAGAAATTGTAGGTACGACTGTAGATTTTGGTATGGCTGGCGTGACAAATGGTAGTTTCATTGGTCTTATTGCCTTGGCAATGTGGTTATTTGTAGGTGCTGAATTTATATGTCCAATGATTAATGAGGTTAAAGATCCAAATAGTAACATTCCAAAGTCTATGCATATTTCAGTTACTATTATCTTTTTTATGTATCTGATTTTTGTTTATGGCGCTAGTCAGTTTTTAAGCGTTGAGACAATACTTGAATCAAATGTCCCTTATGTTGATTATGCCATGTCATTATTCGGAACCGCAGGTTTGTTAATTGCGACAGTCATGGCATTGGCTGCCACTTTCAGTAGTGCTAACACTATTTTAGCCGCTATACCACGTATGCTACATGGTATGGCTGAGCAAAAGCAGACGCTCCCAGTCTTTAAAACGGCTAACCGTTTTGGTGCGCCTTGGATTGCGATAGTAGTCATGACAGTCTTTATCTGTATTCCTTTTTTAGGGCTTTCTATTGACTCAGTCATTCCCATGGTTATCGCAGCCACCATCAGTTATCTACTTGCTTATATTATTGCGCATATCGATGTCATGGTCTTGCGCCGCCGCATACCCAATCATTCACGTCCATATCGCACACCGTTTTATCCTGTCCCACAAGTATTGGGTATTGTTGCCATGGTGTACGTCATTATTAATAGCTCGCCAGCACCAGAGATGACGGCAATGATTTTCCAAATCTTTGGAGGAATGTTATTAATTATTAGTATTATTGCGGCACTTTGGGTTAAGTTCTATATGAAAAAAGGTCTGTTTGAGGCTGATGCTATAGACATAGATTCGTAAAGCAATATTAACAATATCAACTAACCAGTAAGTTTAATAAGAAAGACTTAAGATTAAACATCAGTAATTATTATCTTACTAAAGTAAAAATCAAATAAGAAAGGTTACTAATATTATGCTAAGCATAGTGTTGGTAACCTTTTTCACTAATATTAGAACTGACTAGCCGATGGGGTTTACGCCCAATAATCGTATTTATATGAATTTGGCTATAGCACGATTGCTAATCATAAAAAAGAAAAGAAAGGAACAACGTTTTGCTAACTACTATTAAGCGCTTACTACGGAATGACATTAAGCACTTACTTACGGTGACTCAAAGTCGCAGGCCATGGCATCTACCTATTATCAGTGCTATTGCTATTAGTTTTCCAGTATTTATTGGCGCTTATTTCGATGCTTTATCTTCAGGCGTGAAGGCTTCACTAGGGGCAATGATTATACTTAATTTGCCACTAGTAGGGTCGCTTGCATACCGTCTTGTCACTATAATGGCATGGGGGTTTGCTATGTCGCTGTGTTTTGCGCTTGGCGCAATCGCTCAGCAAGTTCCTATACTCAAGCTACCAGTATTTACGATAATGGCCTTCGGTATTGTAGGGCTCGGTCGCTATTATCAGCAGCAGCCACCTGCAGGATTGTTTGTAATGATGGCGGGTGCTATCGCATTATTTATACCGATACCTTTAACTGAGCTGCTGTCGGCCAGTGGGTTAGTGATGCTTGGCAGTGGGTTTTCTATGATCATGGCATTGCTGTATTCGTTATTTTTATTGGCAACCAGGCAGACGCTGCAAGCTCCACATTATAGCTATAAGCCAGATATTATCAGCGAGAGTATTATAGTGACAGGGTTTGTCAGTCTAGCCTTATTAGTGGCTGTCTTACTAAATATGCCTTATCCTTATTGGGCCTCTGTCAGTTGCTTTATTATTATTCAAGGTATTCAATTGCGTACCATGTGGATCAAACAGTTACACCGACTACTAGGTACTGTGGTTGGTGTAGGTCTAGCGACTTGGCTGCTATCGTTTGATTTACTTATGTGGGAGGTTGCAATTATTATATTTGTAATGATGCTATGCATTGAGTCACTGATTGATCGACATTATGGACTAGCAGTAGTATTTATTACACCGCTAACAATATTTATTGCTGAATATGGCAGCGACTTGCCAGCTTCCGTCCAAAACTATCAATCGGTTATCCAAGCGCGTTTGATCGATACTGCTTTAGGCTGCGTGATAGGATTAAGTGGTGGTATAGCGATGCATTCAACTGTGCTACGTAAACCAATACAACGGCTAGAACAATGGCTAGTAGTTCGGTTTGGGTAATAAATCACATTTGGTGTGGATGCAACTCACTGTAGGGCACTAACTGGGATTCGCGCCATACACTAGGCGACACTCCTTTAATACGTTTAAAAGAACGAGAAAATTGAGAGGTGTCAGAAAACCCCCAACGAAAAGCCACCTCGGTTAACGACAGCGGCTTATTTGACCTATCGGACTCAACCAGTTCTTTACAGCATTGCTCAATCCGCGTATTTAAGATAAGGCGGGCAATACTGATATTATCTTCCGCAAAAAGCCGATAAAGTGAGCGCTTTGACATTTTCATCTCTTCTGCTAATCGTTCGGGGCATAAGTCTGTATCAGGAAGCAATCGTAAAATGTGTTGCCGAGCCATTCTTTTTAAGGAGAGAGTAGTATCAATACTATTATTATCGATGCTTGGTTGTATTAAAGCGCTAATGGCCTGCTGTATGGCTTGGCCTTCGCCATTATGCTGAGAGGGTGGTGCATACGCCAATTGTTTTAAGATGGTTAACAAGACTTTGGTACTGGTTTGATGTGGTGACAGTTTATAAAAGAGCGATTTGTGATTTATTCCAATATTGTTCCATTCACACCTTGGTATATGAACCACCAGCTGTTGTACTAAACCTTGAGGGTACATGCTATAGCTAGCAGCAGGATCAACCAGTATGATTTCATCAGGCTGCAACAAAATTTGTTCGTGCTGAACATGTGAAAAAACCATTGCCCCTTTTTGTTGCCAAACCACAAAGTAGTGTCTGTTTTCTTTAAGTGAACTGAATACGTGATCTATTTTTTGAGCATTGGTTTCTATGTAGGCAACTTCTAACCCGTCATAATTGCTTGACTTAATCTCACCAAAAAATGTGGTATAGCTATGTGGTTGAGTACAAAAATCACCGCGAATATACTGAAGGGACTGCTCCCAACGTTCTAAACTTAACATCTACCTCTCCTATGCACCGAAGAATTCAAAAGATATTTTCATATCATTAAAAATAGCATAATGAGAAGATAATTAGTTGAAAAGTAAAATAAATAATTGCTTTTATGGGTAAGTGTTATTTGATAAAAGTTTTTTGGTAAATACCCCGATATTAGCGGCTTGGCCTGAGTGCTTCTTTATTTTGATGGTTACAACTCATTGTATCTTTGCTAGCACTCTTAGTATCAACGTTTTATCTGTTTCGCTAATATCGGGCAGACAACAATTACTCTTTTGACGCTTCATTAATAATAAGGTCAGCACCGCGCTCGCCAATCATCATCGCAACCGCATTGGTATTGCCACTAGGCAATTGCGGGCAAATAGATAAATCAATGACCCGAAGGTTTTCCACACCATGCACCTTGAGCGCTAGGTCGGTTACCGCGTCATTAGGGTTTGTACCCATTTTGCATGTGCCACCCGGATGATAAACCGTTTTGATATTTTCTCGAACGAACGTTTTAAGCCCTTCATAGTCATCGATAGCGATATTATTAGGCTCAACCACTTTTTTAATAATATGCTTCAATGCTGGCTGTTGCATCGCCTTTAAAGCGGTTTGCACCGCCCGTATTTGATTTTTTAAATCGTCTGGGTGCGATAGTATTTGCGCATCAATTTCGACCAAATCGTTAGGGTTGGTTGACTTTAAGCGGACAAGGCCTCGTGATTTTGACCTTAAGTGGCCCACTTTGATAGACACGCCATGACCTTCAGCTTCTGGTTTCTCTCCAGGGGTATTATCAAAATTGTCTAGTAAAGGTAAAAAGTGAAACTGAATATCTGGACGCCCTACGTTTTCACTATCAATAAACGCGCCACCCTCTAAAATATTACTGGTCATTAACCCTGAGCGAGAAGACAGCCATTGAAGCATGTGTTTGATAGCAGATAAGCCTTTGTCTTGACCAAAAATACTAATGTCTTCTTTGGTTGTCGCGTTGATTGACATGTGTTGATGATCGTGGAAGTTTTCACCAACAGGAAGGTCTGCTTTAACCTCAATACCCATCTCATCAAGATGTGCTTTAGGGCCTATACCAGAAAGCAATAATATTTTAGGACTACCAAATGCACCCGATGAGATAATTACTTCTTTTCGGGCTTTGGCAGTTATTGTTTGACCACCTTTGACAGAGTACTCAACGCCAGACGCGACATTATCTTGTATTGTGACCTTGTGTACTAAGGCTTCTGTCAGTACGGTTAAGTTAGGGCTGTTTTTAACCGACTCTAAATAGGTTTTAGAGGTACTTGCGCGTTCGCCATTTTTGGTCGTTGTTTGATAAAAGCCAACACCTTCTTGTGAGGCGCCATTAAAATCATTGGTATAAGGCAAGCCCATTTGCTGGCATGCTCGAATACAAGCCTGTGTTAATGGGTGGCGATATCTGTTTTCACTAACGGGAACCGCGCCTGTTTCGCCGTGGTATTTATCACCCAAGCTTTCATTGGCTTCGGCGTTTTTGAAAAATGGTAGAACATCATCATAACCCCAACCATCGCATCCCCAGTGGTTTTTCCAATCGTCATAGTCTTCTTTTTGACCGCGAATATAAATCATGCCATTGACAGAACTACCACCGCCAAGCACTTTGCCTTGAGCAATCAGCATTTCACGGTTATTACATTCTTTTTGAGGTAGGGTGGTGTATGCCCAAGATTTTTTTTGAAAGACTTGAAGTACAGTGGCTGGAATTTTATGGAATAAGCTGCTGTCTTTGGGGCCGGCTTCTAGCAACAACACAGTACCTACATCGGCTTGAATCAATCGCGCGGCAATGGCACAACCTGCTGATCCTGCACCTGCAATAATATAATCAAACTCAGAAGCTGCCATATACTTATCCTTGTATTACCATGGGTGTCTCATGATTATACGCAGATACAATTCATGGTCGCTTGACAACTCGTGCCATAAATAGAGCATTTCTTGCCATATCATTAATCTTTATAAACTCTGTAAAATACTATTCAACAAGTGGTTGTAGCATTCAAACCCCAACATTAAGACGTTTACCTAGATAAAAATGGAATAGATAAATCCTTTCAAGCTATGAAATCTAAAGATTGAAAGGCTTTTTTGTATTTTGAGAGTGGGGAGTTACGCTTATATCTTGAATAAGTTTGGACGACCTAAAAGTATGAGCGGATTGGCGTAAGTATTGATTCCAGATATTCGGTATCTTGTATGAAAAGGGTTCGTAAGTGATGCAATGTTATGATGCGATGAGACATGAAAAGACCTCACAACTGGTAGGTTGTGAGGTCTTTCAATTGCTTCTGATAATATTTGATGGTGCGTCCACCACGCAACGATTAACTTAGTAAAAGCCTTTTAATATAAGGGTTTTATGGTTGTAAATATTATTTTTAACAACAAATTTAACAACTTGTATAGCACTATCAACTTGCCATCCGATTGATATTGACTTTTATATCATGAATGACCTGATTTGATAATTCTTTCTCGATGTTATGATCTTTAATAACAGTCAAAAAATTCTCAGCAACTGATGCTACCTGATCAATAGTAGCTTGTGCCTTGTTTTGCTTAATATCAGCAAGTTTAGCCAACTTTAATAAGTGTGAAAGGGTAGGATGCTGAGCTTCACCTGCTATGTCCATCTGGTGATAACCATTCATACCTGAGTTATAAGCGAGATCATAGACAGGCGATAACGACCACCTGCCAGCCTTGTCCATCATAAAAGAGAAGTTCTTGCTATGATCGTCTTTATTGTTAAAGATGACATTAAACACCGCATGTCTAAAAGCGGATTCTACAGCAAGTTGTGATTGGGTCAACATACGCACGCAACGTAGGTACTGCAAATAATCTAAAGAAGGAATCCGAAAGTCAATATCCAACAAGCCCGCCAGTGTATGTACATGAACTCTTTGACTACCGATACGATCAAACCGTTTAACCCCAAAAGCAGCATGTTTTTCACCGATATCAAAATAATGATGCGCAGGCATGTTTAGGCCTGCTTGCTTAGCCCTATCAGCATAAAGTGATTCTAATAGACAAATGCTTTTATGCTCAGATTGGGCGGGGAACTTAATCAGCCACGGCGCTGCGGATGGCTGTTCGCTTGTTAAGTCCGTAGTAATAAACTCGGTTGCTTCATCATATAGGACAAGTGCTTTTGGTCTTGCACCTTGTGGTGAGCCACCGATGACGATGAGCTCAGCCAATATGTCACTATCTTGTCCGGATAAAATCGATTGATTGGCAGCGGCCAGTTTGGCTAAAGTAAAATCATTAATATCGATATCAGCGCCTGATAAATCTTGTTGTGGCTCAAAACTAAGTGCTCCCATTGCTGAATTACCAATATAAGCGAGGCCATCTAAAACATTGATTGACGTAGCATGAGACATTGTTTTTCGAAAGAACCTATCCATGAGCAGCATTCCCCAACCATCAGGTAAGCTGTCGGATAATAATCCGCATAGATAATGGCTCGACGCATGAGTACCATAATAAGGTGCTGATCGTAAGGGCATCTCAATTGGTGATAAATTCAGTCCATCAGTCAGCCACGCCGCATCATAGCCAAAGGTAGGGCGTCGTCCATCCATCGTTAATTTACCGATAAGACGTTTGTCTCCGAATCCTTGGTAGTAAATATTGACAATTGATATCGGTTGATGCATTGAGGTGGCTACCTTATATCAGCTTTTATTTGAGGCGCGCAAGCGTGGATTTTGTTTAGCGATAACATCTTCTATATTGGTAGGCACTACATCAAATAATTCAGAAAAGTGATTTACCATGCCAAGAGCCATAGCGAGCCTGATTATATTGTCTAGTGTACCGCCCTGACCAGACTCAATACGAGCAACAGTACTGATGCCAGTACCAGCCTTATCTGCTAAAGCGGCTTGTGTTAAGTTTAATGCCAGTCGCTGCGTTTTTAAGCGTTCACCTAAAATCTGAGAAATTTCACTTGGCGTATAAAAATCAAATCTTATGTTCATAATACAATCATTCATATAAGAGTGTTAAACTAATATTTTAGCACTTAGTCATTCAAATATGAATTCTTGTTTTTATAAAGATAATAATTATAAAAAAATACTTGCAATAAATACCTGTTCTATACATAATCCTTTCACTATAAAAATGGTGGACTTATGTATACAAGTATTTCGAGAACCAATATAGCTGGCCACACTTTAAGCCTTTTAACGGTCAGTATTATCAGCATTTGTATGGGTGTCAATGCCAATGCGATTACGCCTGAGCAGTATCAAGAGCAGCGTAGTGAAGCCTTAAAACAGCAACAATTGGTTAAGCCCAATGTCAATATAAATACTGATACGTATCAACAAGCACCTTCCACTTCTATAGTGCCCGCCAGCTCTCAGAATACTGATGCTGCTTCAGCTCCTTGTTTCGATATTGACCATATCTACCTAATAGGTGAGCTGAGCGAAAAATTTACTTTCGCACTCATGCCTTATACCAAAGGTAAATCATCCCTACTGGGCAGCTGTCTATCAGTCAATGATATCAACCAGCTGGTCACCAATGTACAGAACCGGATTATCGAAAAAGGTTACGTCACCACTCGGGTATTGGTGCAGAACCAAAACCTCAAATCTGGTCACTTAACGCTTACTCTCATTCCCGGTCGTATTGATCAAATTACCGCTGTCGATGTTCAAGCCAGTCGTCCTGTTTATATTGATAATAGCGGCAACCCTGCCAACTTTGCACCTGCTATGCCGATGCAGTCTGGTGATTTGCTTAATGTCCGGGATATCGAGCAGTCACTAGAAAACTTTAAGCGCGTACCAACCGCTGACGCAGATTTCTCCATTGCACCTAGCAGTCGAATGACCGAGCCTGGTTATAGTGATATCCAAGTTAAATGGCAGCAAGACAAGCGCTGGCGCCTGTCTGCTTCTATTGATGATTCAGGGCAGGAAAGTACAGGTGTCTATCAAGGTAATGTCACGCTATCACTAGACAATCCAACCTGGCAAAACGATTTGTTCTACCTATCTTATAACCACAATTTAGATGGTGGCGGTGATGGCGAAGATAATGGTAGTTGGGGCTATAACATCGGCTATGTGTTGCCCATCAATAATACCCAACTAACACTGACCCACAGTGGCTATAACTATGATCAAACCATTGCGGGCGCCAACCAAGACTACGTTTATAGCGGCGACTCTTATAACACCGAAGCGCTCGTCAGCCATTTGGTCCATCGTGACAGCCACAGCAAAACGTATTTAAAAGCAGGTGGTTACACCAAACAACAAAGCAACTTTATTGATGATACGGAAGTGGAAGTACAGCGTCGCCGTACGGCAGGCTATAAAGCAGGCATTGGCTACGAGACCATTATTGGTAAAACCCAATGGGTAGGTGATGTCATGTATCAGCGCGGTACAGGTGCCTTTGATGCGATTGATCCGCCTGAAGCCCTGTTTAATGAAGGTAGTGCGCGTGCGGGTATCGTAAAAGTAGGAGTTGATGTGAATCATCCTATGCAAATTGCCAATCAAGCGTTGAATTACCATGCTTCTTTTACTGGGCAGTATGCGACTGAGGCATTGGTACCGAATGAACGTTTGAGTATTGGTGGACGTTATAGTGTACGTGGCTTCGATGGTGAGCGCAGTTTAAGCGGCGATCACGGTGCGATTCTAAAGCAAGAGCTGAGTGCCTATCTTGGTGATAAGCCTCACGCCGTTTATGCTGGTGTCGATGCAGGCTATGTGAAGCTTGATAATGATGCTCAAGATGATCTGCTGTTAGGCAATCATTTGGTTGGCGGGGTTGTGGGCGTCAAAGGCTACGTCACGCCAATTAGAACCAGTTATGACTTGTTTGCTGGCTATCCGCTAGCCCAGCCAGACGGTTTCAGTGACAAAGAGTGGGTCACTGGTTTTAGTTTAGGGTGGCAGTACTAACCCTCAATAACTAGCACTATCATTTATGCCGTATCCAAGATTGGTCATAAACCCGCTTTAATAAATTCTATCGAATAATCTATTCAATAAATACTCCCTCAAAGGACATCACAATGAACGCTCAATGCTACCGAGTTATTTTTAACAAAGCCCGCGGAATGCTCATGGTGGTGTCAGAGGCAGCACGCTCTCAAGGTAAAACCAGCAACCCTAGAGAGGGTGGCAGTTCAATCAGTCAAATTGCTGCTGGGTCACAAACAACGACTCACACTAACGGTTATTACCAAGGTGGTCAGCTGAATAGTTTACGCTCGCATCTACTGCTAGCGCTTGGTATGGCGACTATCATTAGCACGAGTGTTAGCAACAGTGCTTATGCTGATAATACCAAAATAGTCGCTGATCGTAATGCCGCCGCTGCTCAGCAAGCGGCCATCTTGAAAGCATCAAATGGCAAGACCCAAGTCAACATTCAGACGCCAAGTGCTGCTGGCGTCTCGCGTAATGTCTTTAGTCAATTCGATGTCGGTTCTGATGGTGCCATTCTTAACAATAGCCGTACCAATGCTCAGACTCAGATTGCTGGTTGGGTAGAAGGCAATCCTTATCTAGCACGCGGTGAAGCGCGCGTTATCTTAAATGAAGTCAATTCAAGCGATCCGAGCCGTCTGGGTGGCTATACTGAGATTGCGGGTGGTAAGGCTGAGTTGATTATCGCCAACCCTGCAGGTATCAGCTGTGCTGGCTGCGGTTTTATCAACGCATCCCGTACCACGTTGACGACCGGTCAAGCACTCATGGATCAAGGCAAGCTCACTGGCTTTGATGTGACAGGTGGTAAGGTTCGTATCGATGGTGATGGCTTAGATACTAGCAGTAGCGATTACACTCAAATCATTGCTAAAACCACTGATATTAATGCCGGTGTTTATGCCAAAAACCTAGATATCATCACCGGTAGCAATAAAGTCAGCTATGAGGCGGATGCCAAAGATACTGTCATTACTTCTAACGGTGCAACCAATAGCCGCAATCAAGCGACGGGTGTGGCGCTTGATGTTTCGGCATTGGGTGCGATGTATGCAGGGAAGATCCGTCTGATTGGTACAGAAAAGGGCATGGGGGTTACCAACGCGGGTAGTATTATCGCAAGCTCTGGCGGTCTACAATTAGACAGTAATGGCAATTTGATTAACTCAGGCAGCCTCGTTGCCAATCAAAACAAAGTAGATATCAACACTAAAGGTTCCAGCATTGATAACTCAGGGACTATTGCAAGCTCGCGCGGCAGTGTCGACCTTAAGAGTAGTGCTCTAATAAACAGCGGCGTTATGATGCGTTAACCTCGCAGCAAACTGGCAATATAGATAACTTAGGTGAGATAGCCGCTGGTAGCTTTGACATACAGTCTGCAGCACTCAAAAATAGCGGTAAACTGCTACAAACGGGCACTGGTAACTTGTCTATTACAGCCAAGAAACTTATCAATCAGCAAAGTGCTGTCATCGGTCAAGCGCTATACGCGGATAACACCAGCTCGCCTACTAACCCAACGACTACGCCACCAAGCACCGCTATTAACGGCAGCAGTATTGAATCAAGTACAGATGGTAGTTCGCAATCAACGGTGACACCTGAACCATTACCTATCATCACTCAAAACGGCCGTATTAATACGGGCAATCTGACCAACACAGGCAGCATTTATACAAATGGTGATATCAATGTGTCGGCAGATAGCGTGGCCAACCAAGATAAATCCAGCTTAGCGGTCAGCACCCTTGATATCACTGATAATGGTAATGTCTCTAATACCGACAGCCGCCTGCAACTTGAGTCGATAGATTGGCAATTAACTGACTTTGATAATACTGAAGGTCAGGTTATCACCAATACTGGCATTAATATCAGCACAAATAGTGATATTGATAATACCAAAGGGACGCTTGCCAGTAATGGTGATATCACGCTGAATGCAAATGGTGATATCAATAATAACTCAGGTTTTATTCAAAGTAGTGCCAAGTTACATACCGACAGTCATCATATTAACAACAGCAGTGGTAAGTTGATATCGCAAGAAGAGTTAACGATCAACAGTCGTGGTGATCTAACGAACACTAAAGGTGCGATCAATAGTGCTAAAGATGCCGTCATTACCAGTACATCTCTGGATAATGATAGCGGCCAAATTACCGCGCAAGGCAGTCTGACGACGAGCTCGGATAGCGTTAACAACAGTGGCCAGCTCTATGGTAAAACTGACACACAAGTAACCGCGACAGACACCATCAACAACAGTGGCACTATTGCTAGTGGCGGTAATGTTGATATGACGACTGATAGTCTCAGACAGACAGACAGTGGTAGCTTGGTCGCAGGGATGAGTGCTGATGGGACATTGCTAAACAACAGTGCAAATCTTAATGTTCTAGCGAGCAGCGATATCATTAGCCAAGGCAATCATATTGCTACAGGCGATATGAGCTTAAGCGGTGATGACATTAATCTGTCAGACAGCAATACTCAAGGTAGCAGTATTAATACAACTGCCCGTACTGGTATCAATACCACAAATGCTTCGATAACAGCGACAGACACGCTTACTTTAAGCAGTACAAATGGCACTTTAGATAATACATCAGGCATCCTAAGTGGTCGTGTGCTAGAGATTGACGCCCAGCGCTTAAACAACACCGATGGCAAGCTGACACAAACGGGCAAACAAGACCTAACGCTTGCACTGGTAGATGGCATCGACAACACACGTGGTGAGATTGGGAGTAATTCAGACAACCTAACACTGAATACCACGACCCTCGATAACAGTAGCGGAAAAATTATTCACGCTGGTACAAGTAGCAATGATGACAGTCGTTTAAGCATTAATGCAGACAGTGTGAATAATAATGCTGGTGAAATATTAAGTTTAAGTGAGCAAGCTTGGCAAATCGCCAAAGATATCGATAACACATCAGGGGTGGTACAAGCCAATCGCTTCACTATCAGCGCACAAAATCTCGATAACACAGATGGGCGTATTGTCGCGGTTAATACCCAAACTGCCGCAAAAAATACAGCATCTAGTAATAATCAGTTACAGATACAAGATAGCTTCACCAATGCAGGTACAGGCATTGTTGCGAGCGATAAGGGTAGTCTTGCGGTCACTGCTAGTGATATAGACAACAAAGGACAAATTTCAAGCATCAATGATTTGAGTCTTAAAACTCGCACTTTGACCAACAGTGGCAGCCTATACAGCCAAGCTGATGTAGATATCGCCAACCAAGGCGCGATGAGTAACACAGGCAGTATTGCTGCCCAGGGCAATACCACCGTGAATACAGGCAGTCTGGTGCAAAGTGCTGATGGACAGCTGATAGCAGGATTAACGCCAACAGGAGTGCTTAGTAATACGACGTCAAATTTAACCGTTAACAGCATAGAAAAACAAAGCAATGCGGGTACTAATATTGCCACTGGTAACATTGAGTTAGAAGGTGGTGAGCTTGATTTGACGGATAGTCGTAATCAAAGTAACAACCTATCACTGACAGCGAGCACGGGTGATATTCGCTTAGATAAAGCCAATACCAATGTGACAGGGTTGGCAAGCTTAAATACCAATGGCAAGCTGAGTAATGATGGCGGCGTATTACAAGCAGGTCAGTTTGATTGGCAAGTTAATGAGCTATCAAATGTGGCAGGTACGATCAATCAAACAGGTAAACAAGCTTTTAACTTAGTAACAAATGGCACTATCAATAACCAAAAAGGCGTTATCGGTGGCAATGCTATTTCACTAAATATCGATAGCAAAAGTACGCTTGATAACACGGAAGGTACGATTGTTCATGGTGGAGACGGTTCGGCAAATGTGACAGCCAATCAGCTTAGTAACATACAGGGTACTATTGTCAGCACTCAAGCGTTAACCACTAAGGTATCTGGTGATTTAGATAATTCTGAGGGTGCGATACAAGGCGATACTCTCAATTTGAATGCTAAAACACTGACGAATAATAATGGTCAATTGGTTAGCCAAAGCGGTGACCTAAATTTGAGTAGCGAATCAGTCAGTAATCAAGGAGACAAAGCCTATATCCAAAGTGGCAATAACCTGACGATTAATAGTGACCAGTTAACGAACAGTGACAGTGCCACGATCATGGCAAAAGGGTTTGCAGAGATCAATACCACCAATGCACTAGACAATAACAGCAACGCCATTATTGCTAGTGATGAAAACATGATGCTGCAAGCTGGTACGCTTGCTAATTCAGCTCAAATCGCCGCCTTGGCCCAAGATTTAACCATTAATGCAACTAGCGTAGACAATCAGATAGGCGGCCAGATTAGTGCTGCTGGTGATACGGCAATTGTTTCTAGTCAAGATATCAAAAACCAAGGGATTATCGCGGCTAGTAACCAGTTAGATATCCAAGCTGGTAGTACGATAAACAATAAAGAAGGTGTGCTATCGGGTGGTGCTATCACGCTGAACAGCAATGCTGATATAAATAACGAAAACGGTTTAATTGCACAAACGAATGCTGACCAAGCCCTCAGTATCAATGCTAAGGGCAATCTGAATAATAAAAACACCAATACCGTGAATAACCCGCAAACAGGTATTTTAGCCAATGGTACGGCAGATATTGATGTTGATGGTATTAATAACCAATCGGGCATCATCTCAGCCAAACAGCTCACGATTGATACCGCATCAGATGAGACTGTCAATAACGTAAAAGGGTTATTGCAGGCAGCAGAAGCGTTAACGCTAACAGCGAATAATAGCGATGCCTTAGACAATCAGGGTGGTCAAATAATAGCAGACACTATCAACTTGACGGTAGGTGATGCTAATAGTGGCCGTATTGATAATAACGTCGCAGGCAGCTTGATTCAGGCTGGTACTAACATTGACATGACTACGGGTGTATTAAACAACCAAAACACCAAACAGGATAGTGAGGATAAGTCGCAAGGTATTATCGCCAATGACGCAATAAGTATTAATGCGAGCACGATAAATAACCAAAGCGGTCAGCTATTGGCTAATAATAAATTGATGCTCACCGCGGGCAATCAGATTAATAACCAAGCGGGCAGTATCCAAAGTAATGACATCTCGATTGTCGATACGGACGCTACGAATCGTCAGCTTGCAGTCAATAATGATAGTGGTCGTATCGCCGCCAGTAACGATATCATGATCCGCTCAAAAGACTTTACGAATACCAATGGTGAGGTGCTTGCCAATGGACGTGCGGATATCAATATCGTTAATGATATCCGTTATGATAATACCAACACCATAAATGCCAATGAAGTCGTACTCACCACTCAAGGCAGTTTTACTAATAGTAGTCAGCTATCGGGACAAAACGCATTAACTATCAATGCCCAAAGTATTAGCAACCAAAAAGGTGCTGAGCTGACTAGCAATGGTACAACTGAGCTAAATGCTGCTACTAACATTGATAATCGTGGTTTGATCAATGGTGAGAAGACGTATCTGGATGCTGGTAATACAGTCAATAACTATAGCAATGGTCGTATCTACGGTGACCACGTTGCTATAGAGGCAACCACGCTTAATAACACGCCAGATGTATTTACTAAAACTCAGGTAGATGAATGTGTTGCTGGGCCAGGGTGCGCCGTTGAGTACGAGACGATACTGCCTGTTAGTGGGTCTAATCTAAGCCAGGAATGGATTGATGCTAACACGACTTATAACAAGAAATACTATGAAGTAGCCTCTGATCCTGCGCCAGTTATTGCCGCTCGTCAGCGCCTAGATATCGGTGTGGAAACGTTTAATAATAACCCAAATGCAGCACGAGCTGATATCTTTAATGAGGATTTTAACAGTCAAGCCAAGATCATCAGTAATGGTGAGCTGCATATTGGCGGTAGTCTGGATGCCAATCATCAAGCGGTAGGTAGTACTACTACAGTGACCAATAAAGGCGCTTCTATTGAGTCAGTCGGTGATATGAGTATTGATACTAATACGCTTAATAATGTAAATGCAGATTGGTTGGTAAACACGGTAGAAGTTGAACGCAATGATGGTGTGGTTCTATATGCAAAAAACTCTTCTGGTACAAAGTATAGAAGAGATGAGGTGTATTGGGATAGCAAAGGTGAAGATTTATACGTACGAGGTGCCAACGAAAAGATAGGAGAAGACTATAACGAGTTTAGATTTAATGAAGTAACCTATACTGATGAGGTGGTAACATCAGATCCATCACGAATCGTATCTGGAAAAGATCTCACTATTAAAGGAGATAATCTACTAAGTGAAAAAAGTCAAATCAACGCTGGTAGCGGCTTTGAGTTGTTAGGCGATAAACTTGAAAATGATATCGAAGACAATGTGGGCTATACCAAGAACCATGTTGAGAATGGAAGGTTATATTGGCGCTGGATTAAATCATGTGGAACTTTTGGAAACAAGCATTGTAAACGTGATAAGTATGTAGCGCCTTATATATCAGAGCCTGAAACAGTAGAAACTTATCAGCTTTCAATCTTAGACCAAAATATAGACAAGACAGTCATTGCCTATAAAGATGATAGCGTATCAGATGTTCAAGCTTTAGATGGTATCAAATCAGCCATTCAAACGCTGACGAGTGATGTGCAAACAGTGACTGGTGCAAACAGTGAGGCATCAGTTGATGAGTCAAGTTTGGCCGATGCGACAAGCTTACTTTCAGATTTCGTGACGGCAGAAGACAGTAGCTTAACAGACGCTCAAAAGCAGCAGCTACAGGCGCTGATCGATGCTCAAAAAAATGGCAATACTATTGATAATGTTGCCGCGCAAGACTTAATTGCTAGTATTAATGACACCATAGCACAGAGCGCATCTGAAGAGATACGCAGCAGTGCTGGTGCACCAACTTTGCCAAACAGTAGCTTATATGGTACTAATCCTGATAGCAATGCTGATTACCTAGTTGAGACCGATCCTGCATTTGCGAACTATAAAGACTGGCTGTCATCGGACTACATGCTAGAGCGACTACAGCTTGATCCTAACATTACTCAAAAGCGTCTCGGTGATGGCTATTATGAGCAGCAGTATATTCGTGATCAAATCATGACATTAACGGGTCGCTACTATCTGGGTGACTATCGCAGCTTAGATGAGCAGTACAAAGGTCTGATGGATGCGGGTATTACCACTGCTCAAACTTTAAACTTGCGCCCCGGTATTGCGCTCACCGATGATCAAGTTGCTCAGCTCACGACTGATATGGTATGGCTTGTACAGCAGCAGATCACTCTCGCTGATGGTAGCAGTCAACAAGTACTGGTACCCAAAGTCTATACCCGCCAAGCGATTGGACAAATTGATGGTACAGGCAGTCTAATCGCTGCTGATAGCATTGATATGCAGTTATCGGGCGACCTGACTAACCAAGGTAGTATAGTCGGTCATCAGAGCGTTAATATTAATGCTACTAACCTAACCAATGCTAATGGTGGTTTGATCAAAGGCGACTATGTCCAGATTGGCACGGTTAACGACTTAAACAATCTAAGCGGCACTCTGCAAGCGAATAAGGCTATGCAGCTTGACGTTGGTGGTGACTTAAATAACGAGAGCCTGACCTATACTACCAGTTCTGCCAAAGATGCGAGTAGTAGTACCCGTACAGATGTCAGACAAATTGCCAGCATCTATGTTGGCGATGGCCTCAAAGGACAAGTAGATGAAGAAGGCAATGCGTTAACGACTTTCATCGGCAACGTGGGTGGTGACACCACCTTTGCTGCTGGACGCTTTGACAACCAAGGTGGTAGTAGCCGCCTCGATACCAAAGGCAACATTGCGCTTGATGCCGTGAATACCAGCTACCAAACCAACAGCATTGGTGACGCCAACAACTACTTTAAGCAAGGCGAATCTATCGATGTCGGTAGCCAAATTAATGGTAGTGGTAATCTGGTTATCACCTCCGGTAGTAACATTACTGGTACTGCCTCACAGATTAGCAGTAACGAAGGTACCGTCGGTCTACAAGCAGACAATGATATTACTCTCAAAGAAGGTCGTTATACCCAAAACTTAAGCACGGCCACCAAAACGATCAGCAAAGACTTTTTAAGTAAAGAGACCACTCAAGACCGCTATGACATGCAAAGCGACAATGCCATCAGTAGCAACATCGAGGGTAATACTGTTGTCATGCAAGCAGGAAAAGACATCAGCTTGACAGGTACCAATGCTATTAGTGATACAGGTACTGGTTTGACCGCTGATGGTGATGTCAATATCTTAGCCGCTGAGAACACCTCAAGCGAAAGCTCATTTAGTCAAACCAAAAAATCAGGACTGTTCGGCACAAGCGGCGGCATGGGCTTCACTATCGGCAAGCAGCAAACTGATGATAGCAATGCTCAAACGGCACTGACGCATACTGGCAGCAACATAGGTGCGATTGATGGTAACGTCATTATCAACGCTGCTGGTACTTACCAACAGACAGGCAGTAGTATTGTCGCGGGTATGGGTGCAGATAGTAGTGAAAATATCAATGACGCCCTTGATAACAGCAGTCGTGGCAACACCGTTATCCGCGCCCAAGACATCAATATCGATAACGTCATGGATGTCTATACCAATCAAAGCGAGCAGAAGTTTAAGCAAAGTGGTCTGACCGTGTCCGTCTCAAACAGCCTCATTGACAGCGCCAAGAGTATCGACAACCTCATTGATGCTGGTGGTAACACAGACAGCGCTCGCATGAAAGGCATGGCAGGCGTCGCTGCTGCTCTTAAGACAAAAGCCTTAGCCAAGCAAGGATCAGATGTATTAAGTATGCTACAAGAAGGTGGCAAGCTACAAGATATAGGCAGCACTCGTATACAGGCCACCATTGGCTCATCAAAAAGTGAGTCAAATAGCAGCAGCTACACCGAGGTCAACCAAGGCTCCAGCATCACCACCAACAATCTTGCCTTGATCG
>NZ_JBVFXW010000046.1:0-21546 GCF_055522395.1 Psychrobacter sp. TPE 89C | reverse complement strand
GTAGATAAACAAGGAAGAAATTGCCGTTAATATGAACATATTGACAAAATTTCTGACGATGTTTAGCAAAATTTAGCCATTTTAAGGCCACTAAACGTATTAATGTGCTAATTGATGACACACCCTAATACTACGCTCAGTAGGCGCCAAAAGTTTAGCCACGTTAATGATATTTTTGGGTATGGTATTACAGACAACCTTAATTGCTAGAGCCACTATGTCACAATCAACCATCCCAACCGCGCCATCTGATCAGCCTACTTATGCCCTACCTCAACCTTTACTAGACTTACTCAGTCAGTACTTAAAAGAGCAGGTTACACCGACGATTGAAATCGATCCGAATCAGCTTGCTTATCGCTGGGTTGGTGGACGCACTGGCAACTTAGAGCCTTTGTCAGTCAACTTATTTTTGAGCTTAGATGACTTGCATGGTATCGATACGCAAAAGTCTAAACTGGTACAAAACACCCGTCAGTTTATTAAAGGTTATCCTGCCAATCACGTCTTAATGTCAGGGACACGCGGTGCCGGTAAATCATCATTGATTCGCGCCTTGCTTCAAGCCCATCATAGTGAAGGCTTGCGTATTATTGAAGTTGCTCGCGATGATCTGCAAATATTAGATAAGATTCGCGCTGCCATTAACGCCCTACCAGCAGATTGTGATTGCCGCTACATCGTATACTGTGATGATCTCGCATTTGACGGTCAAGATGAAAGCTATCGTACGCTAAAGAGCGTGCTTGATGGCTCGCTAGACTCTGAGCAAGACAAGCTACTGGTCTATGCCACCAGTAATCGCCGTCGCCTGCTACCACAAATGATGAAAGACAATATTAATATCTACAATGGTCAGACGGATGAAGTCAATCCTTATGAAGCCATTGATGAGACCGTGTCATTGTCAGATAGATTCGGTTTATCACTCACTTTCCATCCTATGGATCAGCAGACTTATCTGCATATCGTTCAGCATTATCTGAATTTAGAACAGCAGAAAATCTCAGCTGATATGGATAGCGATGCTAAGAATGCTTTGGAAAGCCAGACCATGCCTGACAAGATCAAAAAGGATGCGCTACGTTGGGCCTCTGAACGTGGTGGTCGCTCAGGACGAGTTGCTTACCAGTTCAGTCGATACTGGAGTGGTGTAACGCAATTGGAAATTGCAGACGGTAAGCGCTAAGCCATATTTAACGCTAAGCTATATCTAATGCTAAACCATATCTAATCACTGCGTGCAGAGCCTATATACTGCACGCTTTTGTCTTCTTGACTGCCCTTTTGATTACTTGCCACGTCAACTGCGCCATCGACCATATATTGGTCAAAATCTGCCGCCAGCCATAGATTGCCTTTGTAAACGCTCTTAGCATCTAAACGAATGTATGCCATATTTGGTGTCTTGCTATTAGGATTATCAAAACCCTGATAACGCGCGCTAAAGTGCGTCAATATTAGATTATTTACGCCACTTTTTTCCACAAAATCTGCCACCAATTGCGCACTACTATGCATCGGATCAAACTCTGGATTTTTGGCTTGAATCTTAGTCAGTACCTCATGTGTATACGTTGCTTCATGCACCAATAAATCCGTGTCGACCAACGCCGCCGTGAGACACGCTGGCGTATCGTTATCTCCAGCCACCACTACTCGCGTTCGTGATAGGTTATCATTGACATAATCATCTGCACATAATTGCTGACCCTCTTCAGTGATGACATCTTCCCCTTGCTGCAATTTACCCCACAGTGCGCTTGCAGGAATACCTTGCGCTAGCAGTTTATCCGTATCAAGCGTACGATGATGGATAGTCTGCGTGATGCCAAATGCATGAGAGGCAACCCGATGTGATAGCGGTGTGATATCAATATCAAGCTGATGCTGGTCACTTAATCGAATATTCACCTTGTTTGTATCACTTTGCACAGACAGCATGTCTTCAATCGCTATAAAGTTAAGAGCAAAAGGTAAATACAATTCCGTGGTTAAGGTAATGGCTTCGAGCAATGTCGCGATGGCTTTTGGGGCAATGAGTGTCAGCGGCTCGCGGCGTCCTGACATAGCTGCACTGGCCAATAATCCTGGCAAACCGTAGCAGTGATCGCCATGCACATGGGTGATACAGATAGCGGCTAGCTGATGCACAGAGAGTCTGGTATGTAACAGTTGCTGCTGCGTGCCTTCACCACAATCTATCAGTATCCATGGACGAGATTTTTTATTTTGATTAGCACTCTGTGACTTATTACCCTGTTGCGTGCCAGATAAATAAGGATTCAGGCATTCAATCGCCAGTGCGGTCACATTTCGCTGTTTGGTTGGCACACCGGCAGAGGTACCCAAAAAAGTCAGCTTCAACATAGATCACCTCCCTTACACATGATATTTATCTGCTATGACAATTGGCACATCATGGTTTTTTGTGCTTCAACCATCTGCCCACCATTGGCCGTACATTCATTGACCATGTTGGACTCATAAGACTTCCAACCACCATAAAAGCTCGCTGCGCATAGTATTACAACCAAAATTTTCTGCGACCAAGATTTGATAGAGACTTGCTGGCTATTCACAGCGGCTCTATCCATTTGAGAGTCAGCAGTGTTGTCTGTATCAATTTTTTTGGTGTTTAATTTATTCGAATCTGTCATTTGTAATCCTAAAAAAGGTTTTGTCTATAAATAAACAAAACCTTTCATTTTACTATCAAATTAGTTATTTATCATTGATTAAATATAGCTCGTCTAAAACTGCAAACGCCCGCCTTTGGCTTCTGCACGTTTGAAGGCATCGCGCTCTTCACAACGTTTTAGCCAATTTAAAATATTGGCATATTTGCGACTGTCTAAACCTTCACCTGCATTGGCTCCAGCAATCGCAAGGTGCATCTGAATATCAGCAGCACTGAACTCACTGCCTGCAAACCAATGATTGTCTTGCAAGCGCTGCTCGATCATATACAGCATTTTTTCTAGACCGCTGCTTATCATGTTTTTTTCGACTTGACCCTGGATTTTTTTACTAATGGGCCTGATCAGCATTGGGGACTGCTGAACCACTTTGGTGAATACCAAACGCATTACTAGCAGTGGCATCAGTGATGACTCAGCAAAGTGTAACCAAAAAGTATAAGCTTCCCATGCTGCTTCGTTGTCATCAGTAGGTTTAAACTGCTGCTCTTTATCATAATGCTTGAGTAGATACTCAATGATAAATCCTGACTCAATCAGCGCGCGATCATTCACTTCTAGTATGGGTACATTGCCAAGTGGGTGCACTTTTTTTAAGCTTTCTGGCGCGCGATATGCTTTAGTGCGCTCGTAGCTCGTCAAGTTATAATCGACGTTTAACTCTTCTAACAGCCATAAAATACGGAACGAGCGTGAGTTTGCTAAATGATGAAGATGCAACATAAACCATCCTAGTTATAGTGTGAATGAGCAATAATATTTTATATAGGGTGTGCTGCATTTCTCTAAGTCTGGCAGCACTGCTCTTGATAATAGCGTAATTACCTCATCTTTGACACAGAAACTGTATCGCGTTATGCCAAAAGATATAGCCCGCCAAGTCAGATTTATATAGACACCATGGCAAGATTTACTTTAAATGCAATGCTTCGATTTTGCGTGTCATCTTATCTATTTTTTGCTGATACTTTTTAATTTTACGAAACCGATGCGCGGCTAATACGCCTTTAATACGGCGATTTTTGAGACGACGGCGCGGTGGAAAACTACCCACTTGTGGCTCATTGTAGCCATGTAGTCGGTCGTCACGTTTGCGTGCCATATAACCAAGTGCACTGTCCGCAATCATGATAAGCAATGCGATAAAAATCATGCTGTACATCAGCATCGAGCCTTCTTCGACATTATGATCCAAAATAGCAATGGAAAATATAAACAAGAATATCGGCTCAAGGTAGCATAAAGTGCCAAACAGTGAGACGGGGAGCTTTCGACTCGCTATCATCGTCAACGACATCGCAGCGGTACTAATAATGCCAAGTAAAGGCAACAGATACCACAGTTTATGGTTGGTTATCGCTACTTCAAAGCCACCATTCATATACAGCGCAACCAATACGACTGGTAACAACAATACAAGATCCGATATAAGACCAGTGATGGGCGGCACTGCCAAATAACGACGCAATAAATAATAAGGCGGGTAACCCAAGCAGACAAACAACGTCGCCCAAGAAATAGCACCATATTGAAAGATATCATAAGCAATACCAAAGCCTGCGCATCCGATGGCAACCCACTGGAGTAGGCTCATGTCTTCATTATAGAAAAACCGACCAACCACAATCATAATCATCGGATATAAGAAGTAGCCTAACGTTACTTCCAGCCCCAAGCCATTGACGGGTGCCCACATGAATATCCAAATTTGCGCACCCAAAATCGGTGTGGGTAGTATGAATAAAAACCACTCTTTCGCGTTTTTTAATGTTTTTAGATAATCAAAAATATGCTGCCACTGCTTTAGTAAAGTGACTAGCAACACCAAACTAAAAAACATCGTCAGCACGCGCCACGACGCAACCTGTGTACCTGATAATGGTTGCAGTAGTAAGCCAAATAAGAACAGCAGTGAATACAAAAAATTTGCAGCCACGGCAGTGATTGTACCCTGCGAGGTTTGGTTAGTAGTCATCATGGCAGCGGCCTTTAACGATTGGTGCACATCCTTGGCAATTTTTAAAAAAAACAAAAGCCTCAGACGAGAACGTCTGAGGCTTTTGCAAATAAGGTCGTCGCGCAATCTAAGATAAACGCTTTAAATGTATGGTGCTTACATCATGGTCGGCATTATGTCAAAGTCAAAACAGATAAGCAATACCAGTGTTCACCTATTGTCTCAACTTCTTCATTGAGTAAATTAAATACACCTAACTAATTATTTTAAATCAAGTTTCTCTATTTTCTGCTGTATCTTATTCATCTTTTTTTGGTAGCGGCGTTTCTTACGAAAACGATGGGCTGTCAGCACGCCATCGATGCGCTGATTGATAAAATGACGCCGTGGAGGAAAGCCCCCTATCTGTGGTTCTCTATAACCATGCAGGTGATCATCACGGCGACGAACCATATAGCCTGTCGCACTATCCGCCATCATAACCAGTAGCGCAAGCGTAATCATGCCGTACATAAAGAGAGAGCCGCCCTCCTCAAGACTCTGACTGAGAACGGTAATAGATAACACAAATAGCAGCATAGGCTCTACATAGCTTAATGCCCCAAATAAGGACACGGGTAGCTTACTACTAGCAATCATTGTCAATGACATCGCCAGCGCACTAAAAGCACCAAGCAATGGCAATAGATACCAAAATTTCATGTCTTGTGTTGCCACACTAAAGCCACCACTAACATATAGCATGGTGAGTACCACTGGCGTCAGCAATGTCAGATCAAACAGCAGACCCGTCACTGGTGGCACAGACAGTGTACGCCGCAGCAGATAGTACGGCGGATAACCCAAGCATACAAACAGCGTCACCCAAGATATCGACCCATATTGGAATATATCATAGCCAATACCCATCGCTGCAAATAGCGCTGCCGCCCACTGTAATACGCTCATATACTCATGATAAAAAAACCGACCCAATACTATCATCACTAGCGGCAATAGAAAGTAGCCCAAAGTGACATCCAAACCAAAGCCGTTCACCGGTGCCCACATAAACAGCCAAATCTGTCCACCCAAAATTGGTGCGGGTAATATAAATATTAACCATTCTTTAATCGTCTTGAGCGTCTTTATATAGTCAAACACATGCTGCCACTGCTTGGTAAAACTGACTAGTAACATCAGACTCAACAGCATCATCAACACACGCCATGACGCGACTTGTGTGCCAGTTAAGGGCAGCATAAAAAGCCCGAACAAAAACATCATCGCGAATAAAAAGCTCGATGATATCGATGCAAGGGTACCTTGAAAGGTTTGATTGGTCGTAAACATAACAACAGCCTTAAAAATATAACTTTATGGGCGTAATTTATAAAAAATTATAGAAGCTAAGGTTTATATAACTTAAGAGCGAATAGCAGACCTCAAAATTAATAATCCTCAGAAAAACAAAAAAGCCTCCGACGATAACGTCAGAGGCTTTTCTAGAACAATCATATAAGACTAGATCAAAAAGCTAACTACTGAGGCACTTACTCGCCGTCTAATTCATCACTGTTTGCAATATCAATAACATCACTAACGTCGGTTGACACTGCGTCACCAGTCGCCGCATCGATGTCTATCTGCTCTTGACCTTCTACATCGAACGTACCATCTTCTTTCATGGCATCGATAAGCTCATCATCGCCTTCTTGGTGTTCAACACGTGCCATAGCAACCAGCTTCTCATCTTTTGACAGACGAATCAGCGTGACACCTTGAGTATTACGACCAGAACTGGCCACATGCTCAACTGGCGTACGAACTAACGTGCCTTTGTCAGAGATTAAGATGATGTCATCTTCAGGATCAACCTTAGTGGCACGAACCAGCGCACCATTACGCTCACTGGTTTTGATCGCGATAACACCGCCACCACCACGATTTTGGGTGTTGAACTCATCGATAAAGGTACGTTTACCAAAGCCATTTTCACAAGCAATCAGAATTTCACGTACATCGTCTTCGATAACGACCAATGATTTGATAAATTCATCAGTAGCCAGACGCATACCACGGACGCCTTTCGCAGTACGGCCCATTGCACGAGCGTCATTCTCATCAAAACGAATGGCTTTACCGCTTGAGGCAAACAACATCACTTCTTGGCTACCATCAGTGATACGAGCGCTGACCAATTTATCGCCGTCTTCTAGACCAACTGCAATGAGACCGTTCGAGCGAATATTTGCAAACTGCTTGAGCTCTACGCGTTTCACGGTACCATTAGCCGTTGCAAAGAATACAAAAGGCGCCTCTGCTTGGTTGCTGCCCTCTAATGAGTCATCATCGCTATCTATTAAGATATCTGCGTCTGATATCTCACCTGTAACCGATGTGTCCTCTACGATTTTTGGAATCGGTAATATCGTCGTAACGGTTTCATCACCATTTAAGCCGATTAGATTGACCAACGGACGACCACGTGCACCGCGACTGGCGATAGGCACCTCAAAACCACGTAAGCTAAAGACACGGCCACTATCCGTGAAGCACAATACGGTAGAGTGAGTGGATGTCACGACTAAATGATCAATCACATCATCTTCTTTCATTGCCGTGGCAGACTTGCCTTTACCGCCACGTTTTTGCGCGACATAATCATCAATTGGCTGAGTCTTAGCATAACCCGTACGCGACACTGTCATCACGACTGTTTGCTCTGGAATAAGGTCTTCACGGCTAAAGTCAGTACGTGAGTCAATAATGTCCGTACGACGCTCGTCGCCAAAGTTATCACGAATCTCAATCATCTCATTAGAGATAATGGTCATTAGCTTATCGAAATCACCAAGGATAGACTCTAAATGCGCAATCTCACGTAATAGGTCTTGGTATTCTTCAGTTAATTTGTCTTGCTCAAGACCAGTCAGACGATGCAACTGCATATCTAAAATGGCATTGACCTGCTCAAGAGACAAGCGATAACTCGCGTCATTCTCTATTAAACCAAACGGTGCTTTAGGATCTTCGCCTTCGATAAACTCAGGACGTACAGATTGGCTGCCAGCAGCGGTAAGCATCGCAACGACGCTACCTGAGCCCCACGTATTATTTAGCAGGCTTTCACGTGCTAAACCACGGTTTGCAGATGCTTTAATTGTCGCAATAATCTCATCAATATTGGCCAGTGCAACGGTTAAGCCTTCAAGCAAATGACCACGGACGCGCGCTTTGTTCAATTCGTAAATAGTACGACGTGTCACCACTTCTTGACGATGACGGACAAATGCAGCAATCAACTGACGCAAGGTCAATATCTTTGGCTGACCGTTATCTAGCGCGACCATATTGATACTAAAGCTAGACTCGAGTGGCGTTTGTAGAAACAGGTTATTAACAATAACTTCAGCAGTCTCACCGCGGCGCAAGTCAATAGCGATACGCATACCGTCTTTGTCAGACTCATCACGAATTTCGCTAATGCCTTCGATTTTTTTATCACGAACCAATTCTGCGATACGCTCAATCAGTTTGGCTTTATTGGCTTGATACGGTACTTCTGTGAATACAATGCGCTCGCGATCACGGTTGACGCCAGCATTGCTCATCGGCTCGATATGATAACGACCACGAATATGCAAGCGGCCTTTACCTGTACGATAAGCATCTAAGATACCGGCACGGCCATAGATGATACCGCCCGTAGGAAAGTCAGGACCTGAGATATGTGACATCAGCTCTTCAGCTGAAACTTGTGGGTTTTCGGCATACGCCAAACAAGCATTAATCACTTCGGTCAAGTTATGCGGCGCCATGTTGGTCGCCATACCGACAGCAATACCCGTTGCACCATTGACCAACAGGTTAGGAATACGCGCTGGCATGACGCTTGGCATGCGCTCAGAGCCATCGTAGTTGTCTTCCCAATCGACCGTGTCTTTGTCCAAATCAGCGAGCATCTGATGAGTCAGTTTGGTCATACGTACTTCGGTATAACGCATGGCTGCCGGAGGATCATCATCGATCGAGCCAAAGTTACCTTGACCATCAACCATCGGATAACGCAAGCTGAAATCCTGTGCCATACGGACAATCGCATCATATACAGCGCTGTCACCATGCGGATGGTACTTACCGATGACATCACCGACCACACGTGCTGACTTCTTGTATGGTTTATTGTAGTCATTAGATAGTACATGCATGGCATACATCACGCGGCGATGGACAGGTTTGAACCCATCACGTACATCAGGTAGCGCACGCGAGACAATCACGCTCATCGCATAATCCAGATAGGACTGCTTCAGTTCATCTACGATGCCAATAGGACTGACCGACTCGCTCATATACACTCCTTCACTCATATCCACGCTATTAATTTTGCAGGCTTTATAGATAGATTATTAGCGCCTATAAATACTGATAAAAACCAATAAATATAACGGGCACAGCAACACTATAAAGCGTGAAAAATACTGGGAAAATGATGATATTTTTGATAGTAAAATAAAGAAGCTATTTTAGCACAAATTTGCCGATTTAGGGGGTTCCGAGTACTATTAAAATCAAGCAAAACAGCCTATTAACTGCAATATTTGAAGCAATCAACATCCTCTGAAAATATATTACTAACAGGCACGTTTTGATTGGCTGATTTTGCCATTTTTAGCCCATTTGAATGACTATCTAGTAAATTGAAAACATGCCCTAGACAAAAAAAAATTAAACGCTACACTAACTTATCTTTTACAACACTTAAATAACGACCTAACAGGCTACTCTTATTATGGATATCATTCTTGCGATTGTTTGGATTCTAGCAATGGTGCTATATAGCTTTTCGAGCGATTATGTTTCTAAATTTCCTAACCATAACAATCGTGCTGTACCGTATGTCCGTTGGGGAGCACTTTTAGTCGCAATGGCTTTATCGGCATACTTGGCAAAAGCCTATCAAGAAAACCTACAAGGCAATGGTATGTGGGTGTTTGTTATCGTCGTATTTGTCATTATTATTTTATCGAAAATTATCTTCAAATGGGTCATTAATAGACGTTTGAAACGCTAGATTGAACTGAACACTTTTCTTATAGTCAAAGAAATCTAAAACAGCTACAAGGCAGCCGACCGCAGATTGTACATATAGTACTTCTAGGGAGGGTAACACCGTAGCAGTTTGGTAGTGCGCTGACTATACTCTAAACCTCTTAATTATTGATCTGAATGCCTTATGCCAACTAAACCTCAAGACAACCAATCTGAATCAAACCGTTCCATACCAATAGAGGTCGATCGAGCAGATCGTAGCTTTGATGCCATTGCTGATCATTTTGAAAAGAAGGTCTACGGCGGTCTGAAAGGTGACATCAGACTGGCAGTACTGCGTCGTGACATCTTTGAATATTGCACGCAAATGAGCAAAGATCTGAATCGACCGCTACGTATCTTAGATGTAGGTGCAGGATTGGCTCAGATTTCGATAGAACTTGCTGCACAAGGTCATACCCTGGTTATCAATGATATCTCTGAGAATATGCTAGAAAAAGCAAAAGCAAGCGCGGAAAATAGTGATCAAGTGTTAGATATCACATGGTATGTTTGCCCGTATCAAGATCTTGTAGGAAAGCTGGCTCAGGCAAGAACAGAAAAATTTGATTTGATACTCTGTCATGCCCTACTTGAATGGTTGGCGGAGCCCGCTGCAGTCATGAGCTTTTTTGATCAGCATCTAACAGATAATGGTGCGCTGTCACTGTGCTTCTATAACCCAGCGAGCTTCGATTATCGCAACCTGATCATGGGGAACTTTAATTTACTTGATAATCCCGAATACAAAGCTGATAACAAAAAAAGCCTAACCCCCAATTATCCTGTCGCTAAAGAAGAAGTAGAGTCTTGGCTGGCGACACATCATTATAAAACGGTACGCACCAGTGGTCTGCGCGTGTTTCATGACTATACACCGCTTAAGCGTGGCGGACATAACGATCCAGAAGCAGTCATTCGGATGGAACTGCGCTACTCACAACTAGAACCCTACAAGTGGCTGGGACGCTATTTGCACATACTAGCCACTCGTTAAATTAATACGTAATCATTAATCTATCCGAGCTTTCATACTTATTTCTTTGAGAGATAAGTATTTAAAAGCAGGTCTTTTGAGCAATGTCTATTAACTGCTACTGT
This sequence comes from Psychrobacter sp. TPE 89C, assembly GCF_055522395.1. NCBI lineage: Bacteria > Pseudomonadati > Pseudomonadota > Gammaproteobacteria > Moraxellales > Moraxellaceae > Psychrobacter > Psychrobacter sp. TPE 89C. The sequence goes on along the minus strand of NZ_JBVFXW010000046.1, from coordinate 10,716 downwards.
GCCTCTTCTGACCTATCGTACTCTGACCATGTTGTCGCATTGATGTTCTTTTCATCGAAAACAACGACATGCTCAAGCATGGGTAAAATACCGATGCGTGTGCCAATGCCATGGTTGTGATGACTGGCAACTAGAGACAGTACGGTCTGCCCATCATCGAGCTGTAAGCGATACAAGTAGTTCGCACCACGAAACACACGCCCGATAACCAATGCTGTCTGCTTACTATCGTCGTCATGAATGATATCGTCAGGGCGTACCAGCACCTTAATCAATGTGCCGTTTGGATAATCATATTCACAGTACTGCGGTTGACCAGACTCATCATAGACTTCCGTACGGCGATAAATATTACCCAGTGCTGTCTCAACATGACCTTCTTTGATGATGCCATCTATCATCGCACCCTCGCCGACGAACTCGGCAACGAAAGGACTGATTGGCTCATGATAAAGTTCGCTCGGCGTCGCCCATTGCACTAACTTACCTGCTTGCATTACCCCAACTTTATCCGCTAATGCAAAGGCTTCGTTTTGATCATGGGTTACCAAAATAGCCGTGGTATTGGTGCGTTTTAAGATATCACGGACATTCATCGCCAATGATTCGCGTAGCACCACATCCAAATTCGAAAACGGTTCATCAAGTAGCAATAGTTTAGGCTTCGGCGCTAATGCACGGGCTAAGGCCACTCGTTGCTGCTGGCCACCTGAAAGCTCATTCGGACGTTTGTCCGCGTGCTCGGTCAACTCAACAAGGCTTAACATTTCAGCCACTCGTGCTTTTTTGTCAGCGGCAGACCATTTGTTAAGACCAAAAGCGATGTTCTTTGCCACGCTAAGATGACCGAATAATGCATAGTCCTGAAACACCATCCCCATGCCACGCTTGGCTGGGGCTACTGCATAGGACTTACGATTGGTGATATCTGTTAAGCACTGATTATTCAAATGAATATTGCCGCCACGACTTTGCTCTAGCCCTGCAATGGCGCGTAATGCGGTGGTCTTTCCGCAACCGCTGTAACCCAAAAAGCAGCCAATCTCGCCTTGCTGTAGCACTAGCGACAGACCATTAACGATGATCGTATCGTCATAACCCACTATTAAATCTTGCACACTAAAATAAGGGTTGATACTAGTATCTGCTTCAGTATCCATTGATTGAGAGCCTGATGAGCCTTTGATTGAATCAGTGTGCATAGACGGTACCAGTTAGCGATTAGTAAATAAAACCTGTAGATAAAGCGGTAGAACGATAGAGAAATTACGACGAAAGACTATAATATTTGAGGTGAATGTTAACACCACGTTTAGCTTTGCTTGTCGCTTTGACGCAATAGTATCCAGACAGGCAACAGACCAACCAGCACAATCAATAAGCTTGGCAACGCGGCTCGTCCCCACATGCCTTCACTGGTCATCTCAAACACCCGTACTGCCAACGTGTCCCAGCCTTGACGTCTGGTCATTAGCGTAATCGGCATCTCTTTCATCACTTCGACAAAGCCCATCAATAACGCGGTCAGTACACCAGGACTGAGCACTGGTAACATCACATGTCGCCATCGTTGATAAGCGCTATCACTCAGTAATTTAGCAGCCGCCTCTTGATTGACAGTCAGCCGTTGCAATTGACGGTCGACAGGTTGGAAACTCACCGTCATAAAGCGCGTTGATAATGCCAATAGCATAACAATAACACTGCCTGATAGTACTTGCTGTGACGTAATGCCAAAGGCAATCATTTGATTGTCTAACCATGCGATTGGAATGAAGATTCCGACAGCCAATACTGTACCTGGTACTACATAACCCAAGTTGGCCAAAGTGGTCATTAGCTTAGTTGACCTATCAGGATATTGACGTTTTATCCATGCAATAACAATGGCCAAAAAGCCAATGAAAATTGTGGTCATACTCGCAATCATCAGGCTATTGGTCACAAAACCAATATAACGCGCATCGAAATCTTGCCTGAAGTTTAATGCGGTCCAATAGATAAGCTGAAGAAACGGTATGAAAAAAGCCACTGAAAACACGAACGTACACAGTAATGTCATGGCCCATTTAGCTGATTTACTGACTTCAAAACGCTGGCTACTGCCTTGAGTGATAGACTGACCGCGCTTTGCCTGCCAATACTGCTCAAACAATACAACGATAAATATCATGCCGATTAACAATGCTGCCAGCTGCGCGGCTGTGGTCAAGCTAAAAAAGCCAAACCATGCTTTATAGATAGCCGTCGTAAACGTATCGACATTGAAGACTGACACTGCACCAAAGTCTGCAAGTGTCTCCATGCTGGCCAATAATAGCCCACCAATAATCCACGGAAGTGCTTGCGGTAATGCCAAACGAAAGAACACGCGGCCACGGCTTAAGCCTAGCATCTGCCCTGCCTCTATCGCACGCCTGCCTTGCGATAAAAACGCTTGGCGTGCCAATAGATAAACGTAGGGGTAAAAGGCTAGGGATAATACCAAACCTGCACCCCAGACATTTCGTACCGAAGGAATCGCGGTACCAATTCCCATATCACGTAGACCTGTCTGCAATGGTCCACTGAAATCCACAATACCGAGAGTAACAAATGCTAAAACATAGGCAGGTATCGCGAGCGGCAACATCAACGCCCACGAAAAAAACCGCTGCCCAGGGAAGCGGTACATGCTGGTCACCCAAGCAAGCGCGGTGCCAACCGTTCCAGAAATCACCACTACCATTAACAACAAAATCGCGGTGTTTTTTAGAACCTGCGGCAGTACATACTCTGCCATGTGACCCCAGATATCAGCGACTGGCTGTGTCCACGATAGCAGTACGATTACAATTGGCACCAGCATAAACAACGAAATCAGTCCTAAGACTGATTTTGAGATAATACGTTTACGGAGAGTATGGTCTTGGCTGACAATCTGATGCTTATCAATAATAGTATTATCAATTACCGTGTCATTGACTGTATCATTCTGACGTACAGACGCGTCTGGCATTGTGCTCATAAATTATTACCGTGTCATACGCATAAAGACCTTACATCATACCAACCCTAAAAACACTATGAGCCGCATCAAACTTAGCTAGCTTACTGTCGTTTTTAAGATTGGTATTATTGGTAGTGACGCCTATTTATAACCTGCTTTGTCCATCAACTGAATGGCTTGAGTTTGCAATTCTCCAAACTTCTGCACGTTGATGTCATCTTTGTTGAATGGGCCCCATGATCTAAGTAGGTCTGACTCATCAATCCCTTCTTTGACTGGGAACTCTTTATCTGAGCTGGCATACAGGCCTTGCGCCTCATCAGATGACAACCACTCTATGAGTTTAAGCGTACCGTCTGGATTATCAGATCCAGCTACCACACCAGCACCTGAGATGTTCACATGCGTACCAGTCGTGTCTTGGTTTGCCCAGAATATGCTGACAGGGAAATCTGGTTTTTCATCTAGCAGACGACCGTAATAGTAACTATTGGCAACACCCACTTCACACTGACCAGCGGCGATGGCTTCTAGCATAGCAACGTCATCACTGAATACGTCAGTGGCTAAGTTATCAACCCAACCACGAACGATTTCTTCTGTTTTTTCTTCGCCCAAATGTTCCATCATACTGGCCACAAGCGATTGGTTGTATACTTTCTTAGATGTACGTAGGCATAATTTACCTTTCCATTTTGGATCGGCTAAATCTGCATAAGTAGATAACTGGTCGGCACTGACTTTGCTTGGGTCATAAAAGATAGTACGGGCGCGTAGTGACAGACCCGTCCACTGACCTTTTGGATCGCGATATTTTGCAGGAACGTTGGCTTCTAATACAGTAGACGATACTGGCTGTAACAGGCCTTGCTCTGCCGCTTGCCATAAGTTACCAGCATCCACTGTCAACAGCATATCGGCTGGCGTGTTCTGACCTTCCGCTTTTAAACGTGCCATCAGCGGGCCTGTACTGTCCGTCACCAACTCAACCTTCACACCTGTTTGTTCGGTATAACGATCTAGCAATGGCTTAATTAACTGCTCATTACGTGAAGAATAAATAGTAATCGTTTGCTCATCTGTACCGGTAGCACCATCGTTAGCAGCTTGTTCTTCAGTACCCGCTTCTCCAGTTTCTTCTGTCGTAGATGAATTACTACAGCCTGCTAATCCCAACATCATGCCAAATACGGCAACAGGCAAGATAAGCTTGGTAGAAGTTAGGTTAGCGCTAATGGCACTTAATGACATGGTTTTCCCCATAATAATGCTAAAAAAGATAAGACAGCAATGGTACAGAATGGCAATAAAACCCTGACTATCAAAAGGGGCAATACTGCGACAGATGAACACGATATACTAATCGAAATGAGAGTAATTATCAATCCATTTGTTTGATTCAGAATCATGCTAACTTTATGAATCAGCAATTATTATTGAGATACCTGTTTATCAACTTTGACGGCCAAATGACTCACAGAGCTTTTGCGTATTTTCAGGTATTTTTGATATAGCTAAAGAGGTCTAAGATAGGTACAAGGCCGCCGACTGAAGATTGTACAAGCGGTACATCTAAACAAGGTAACTTGTATATCTAAGTAAGGTAACGTCATAGCCGTTTAGTCGTTTTCTAACTATTAGCAACTCTCTGACCATACTATAGCAGCCACTGTCCTAAGATAGCATTCACGGCGGCTTCGGTACGTAAGATGCGTGGGCCTATATTTACGGCTGTGCAATCTTGTGCGGCAAGTAGCTCTATCTCGTAATCTATCCAGCCACCTTCAGCACCGATACAAACCAAACTTGGAAGCCTTAGTGATTGCTGTGGTGTTTGTTGTAGTAAGTACTGTGCAAACGACAGATCACTATACGGATGCGCGACGATAGCACGATTGGTTATTAGACTTGCCAGCTCATCCTCAACAAACGGCTTAAAGCGCTTTTCTAACCTGATACGAGGTGCGATCGTATCAACACCTTGTTGCAGTCCTTCTAATACAAACTCATCGAGCCGCTCAAGCATTGGACTTTGCCAATAGCTTTTTTGCGTCCGATAGCTATTAATCAGAATAATATCGCGTACACCCAATGCGGTCATGTCCATTATCAAGCGTCGCAGTACTTTAGGACGTGGGAGCGCTAATACGACCGTAAGATCTAACTTAGGCGGTGGAGCAACATTAAGTTGAATATCGCACAATTGGATACTATCAGCACTGAGACTCTTTATGACGGCAGTGCCTAAATGACCCTCTAACTGGCCTATTTTGAGCGTGTCGCCGACTGTTGCACCCAGTACTTTATTGACATGGCTGATTTGCGATAGCTCATTGATTACTGCTGAGTCATTGGAGAAATTCGTAGCGGGCAATAATATACAGTTCATAGCAGCTCTTGATTTGAGTATTGCTCAATCACGTCTTCAATCATGGTGAATTGACGCACCAATACGGCTTGTTTCTGCACAGTCAATTGCGCGCCTGCTTGTCCTGCCTGCTTTGCAACATCTAGATGACTCAACCAAGATAATAATTGCTGATAAATAAGCGCCACATCGTCATTTTTACCTGCCTTAGGTAAAGTGGTTGTACTCGCTGCATCTAAAGCAACAGGATGATAAAACGTATTATTTGGTTGATATAACGCACCAACCTCTGACAATCTATCAACCACCGTTTGGCAAGACTGAGTATAGCCTCCCATCAGTACAGGCGTTGCGATACTGGTTGGCTCAACGGGGTTATGCCCGCCTACATCAACCAAAGAACCACCAACTAATGCCACATCTGCCAACTGATACCACGTCATTAGCTCACCCATACTATCAGCTAGATAAACATGCGTATCTGCGCTAATAGATTCCTCTGCACTACGCCGTGCCATTGTTAATTCTGTACTTTGAATGAGTGCTGCGACTTCATCAAAACGCTTAGGATGTCTAGGTACTATAATGAGTAGTGCATCAGCAAGTGCAGGATTGGACAGTAGCTGTTTGTGCAGTGATAATGCGATTTTTTCTTCGCCACCATGCGTGCTTGCCGCCACCCAAATCGGTCGACCTACGACACCAAACTCTGTTGCCAGCTCAATTTTTTGGTGTTGTATATGCTGATATTCGTCTTCTACATCGACTGTCTTCGCATCAGTAACAGCCGTATTGCTGTGAGCGGTGCTATGAGCAGTATTGTTTTTTGGCGTATTAATCACCCACTTCAACGACCCTGCCACACGAATTTTCGCACTATCAGCACCCAATTGTCGAAAGCGTTTGGCTGATTCATTGTCTTGCGCAATAATTAACGCAAGGTTTTTCATCATGCTACGGCTGACAGAACCTATCTTTTGATAACGTATAAAAGATGACGCGGATAGCCGACCATTTACCAAGATGCTAGGAATACGATGTTCGGACAGCTTGGTTAAGATATTTGCCCACAGCTCTGTTTCTACAAACAATGCGATATCAGGCTTTACATGAGCTAAAAATCGTTCGATCACGGCAGGGCTATCGACAGGTACGTAACTGTGGCTCATTCGACCTTGAGCAATCTCATCGGCGAAACGACTCGCACCACGAGCAAAACCAGTTTGAGTAGTGTTGGTTAACCATATCTGATACCCACTAGCCAATAACATATCGAGCAACGGTGCGACCGTATTGGTCTCACCCAAGGAGACCGCATGGCACCAAATGATACCTTTATCAGTGCTAGGCATATCTACTGGTGCGAAGCTAGCATCCTCTGCATTTCCTACTGGAACTGATGGATAGTTTTTACCAAAACGCTGCTCAACTTCTTGCCGATAGTTGTCACGCTTATGTGATCGTCGCCATACTTGCAGTCGATACGCGGGCTTAAGTAAGCTGATGGCAAACTGGTAATAAGATGGCGGCTGATAGACAGTTTGGCTAGTCAACGATTCAGAATCAATCGCGGATGAAGGACAATCGGATGAGGTATGAGACGATGGCATGAAGTAGCCCAGATTAGTAATGGATCGAATAGTAGAAGGTAGCGGTAAAAATTGCGCCAATTCTACCTGAATTTGGCGCGTAACAATAAACTTTTATCGCATACATAAGTCAGGAATTAAATGCCTAACTTAGTAAAAAGCCTTTAAACAATAATCAATATCAGTAACGCGACCACTATAACGGCTGCAAATAATAACTGATAACGCTTGATACTATGCTGCTCTTGCTTCTGTGTCGTTATCAGTGTTTGTGCTTGCTGCCATTGCTCCACGATTTTTGCGGCTTCCAAATGGCCATTCTCTGCTGCTTGCTCTAGCCAATATTTGCCATTATCAATATCTTGCGCCACACCTAGCCCTTGATAAAACATCTTACTTAATAGGCGCTGAGCACGACTGTCATTTTTGCTAGCTGCTTGCTTGACCCAAGCGGTACCCGATTCTGTAGCAGTACTTTTATCAGCCGCTATACCTTCATCGAGCAACTCATACATCGCTAATCGTAACATGGCGGCGGTATTTCCAGCTCTTGCAACCTCTTGTAGCTTTAACAACGCTTGTTTTTTGGCAGCCAAATGATTCTCTGAAAATACAATCTGCGCTCGCGGTTTGTTTTGCTTAGCAATGTGTTGCTCAAACTGCTCCAATACATTACTGGCTTGCTGATATTCAGTCTGACCAGATGTCTGACCCACCTCAATAGTCTCTAACTCTATGCGCAGTTGCATAAACATTTCTGGCATCGGCAATTCTTTTGAAGAAGGCACTGGTGATGCTGAAGATGTCAGTGGCTGATTTGATAGCTGTTTTGACAATTTGCTTGGAATAGTGTGTTCTGAATCAGCACCTTCTACTGGTTTAACCTGTTCTATTAGCGGCTCTTCTTTGGCTAAGGCAAGCTGACTTTGACTGTCTGGCTGAGCGAGTACTTTAGATTCTGGTATAGCAGCTGGCGTATCATTTACCCATTGTTTTTCTAATGCCGTATGCATATCAACTGCTTTGACGTTCTCTATGTCAGAGCCTTCATTTATATCTGTATCTATATCTGCATGCTTTGAGTTGCTTTCAGTAATTTGAGTAACTGGTGCCGGTGTGCCTGACTTAAGCACTTGGCTATCATTTAGCTTTGGCAGTCTTGCATTAATTGCTTGATATAGGCCACTAGCGACTTGACAGCCTTGTACCGCCTCAAACTGCCTGTCAATATGACCAAATAAACGCAAGCCAATCGGCTCTAGTGCAAAAAACAATGACGCATCGGCACTAATACCAACGTCATCACGATAAATGACCGCCATATGCTGATAAAAATCATCCGCTGTGAGTGACAGTTCTGGATAACGCTTATGTAGCTCAAACTGTCCGTACCAATGTGGCATATTTTGCCATTGCTGTGCCAAGACTCGCCCAGCATAAAATGCCAAAAACATCATGAAATTACGATAGCGCTCATCGACCAATAATGATTCTTCATTCCATTGACCGACTTTAATCATTTCACGGCGTATCTGCGATAATAGCGTATCTATGCGCTGTAAGCTTGCCAGCGACTCATCTAGCACGCAATCACGAAGCTCCGTTTCGTAAGCAATGCCACCAGCGATGGCTCGTCCGGCTAAGAAATCTTGCCAATAACCTGCTGCGATATAGTCAAAAGGCGTTAGGGGTGATGCAGACGATGCATACATAGACAAGCGCGTCCTTTATATGGATAAATTAATAATAGAAAACATAAAACCATCATGGCACCAAAACCAGATCAGCGGTTTACCTTACCCTAAAATTGAAAACGCTACAATAAAGGACTAAATAAACGGACGACGTTGTCAAACAACCGCTCTGATCCGCGACGCTGCTGCCAATCTTCTAAACTCAAAAACCGGCAGCTTTCTAAGTAAGCCGCTTGGCAATCGGCCACTTGGGCAACCATCTCTGGCGTATAAATAGCCAAGCTGACTTCCATATTTAAGTAAAAGCTGCGCATATCGATATTCACAGTGCCAAACAGACAGTAATCATCATCGATCACCACTGTTTTGGTATGCAATAACCCGCCTTTAAACAAAGCAATGGTCACACCTGCTTCCAGCAACTCTTGATAATAGGCTTGAGATGCGTGCTGCACAAGAAATGAGTCAACTTTTTCAGGCACAATCAGCGTGACATCCACCCCACGCTTAGCGGCGGTCGTCAATGCACCCGACAGGGCTTCATCAGGTACAAAGTACGGAGTAGTAATACGAATGCGTTTATTGGCGCGATGAATCACCGTGACCAAGGTGTTATAAATCACATGTTCCGTCACTTGCGGTGCTGAAGGTATTAGCTGAGCAATCACATCCTCTACGATAGGCATCTTCGGTATCACAATGGATGTCGAGCCAATATCTGGCTGTTTATGATAGTCGATACTATTTCCTAGCACTTTTACCCGACTGTTTAGATCATTAATAGTGGGGTTCATCACATATAGCTTACGTGTATAGCCATTTACTCGCTTATTAAGTGCGTGTAGATTGTCATTATTTTCGGCACCAATATCCGTGGCTACCACGATTGCCATCGCTGTCGTAATACTAATAGAGTGTTGGCTGGTCGTGCGTATTGCCACATCAATCCACTGGCCAACATTTTTATTTTGTTTAAAAAACCTCGGATCGACCAAGTTAAAGCTACCGATATAGCCAATATATTCATCAATGGCAACGAGCTTACGATGATTGCGCAAGTCAGAACGCTTAAACAATGTCTTAAACAGCCCCACTGGCAGCGACTGATGGACAAAAACGCCTGCTTTTTCTAATGTCTGGTGTGCATCACTATTAAAGAAGCTGAAACTGCCCACGCTATCCGCCAATATATGACATTCTACCCCGCGCTGCGCTGCTGCTGACAACGCTTCTATTACTTCTATCACCTGCCCCTTAGGATAAACAATATAAAACTCCATCAGGATAATGCTCTGTGCGGCATTGATATCTTCGATTAGACTCTGAAAAATAGTATTGGGATCAGTCAATAACTGCATTTTATGATTAGGAAATACCCCAAGCCCTGTCCAGCGCGTGCCTATTTGACTGACACCGCGATAGTTGGCTGGCAATAAGTCTTTTCCTTGATCAAAAACCAAATGCTCACGCTGTGCCATATCATTCATCAATACGCCCGCTTGGTCTACCCGCTCGCGATAGCGCCGCCCAATCATTGGCTCACCTAGCAGTATATAAGCGATAAATCCAAAAACAGGCACTGTATAGAGCACAGCGACCCAAGCAATCGACACACCTATATTTCGCTGCACCGACACAACACGTAGCGTCATGACTATCATGAGAACAATGTGCAATACCAAACCCAATCCTGCAAAATCACCCCAAGACCAGGTCGTAGCAGTTTGTTCAACAATGGAATTATCTATGCCAGCCTCCAACGATTAAAGTAAATAAAGCATGAGTCGTAAAATATTATCAATAGTATAGTAGTTTTTAGCCATCAAACAATAGCTAGTCATAATAAGTGCTTTTATGGCCACCTCAGTAAACACGTGGCTTGCGCGCCTATCGATAACGCTATACAGAAATTATTTTAAATTATTTACGTAAATTTTAAAAAACTGTTTGACAGGCAACTATAAATCTATATAATACACATCCACAGCAGCAGAGCTTAGTGACAAACTTAAGAGCTCAGTTGATGTTGAATAAATTGCATAGCAATTGTTCGCGGGTGATTAGCTCAGTTGGTAG
>NZ_JBVFXW010000045.1:0-23499 GCF_055522395.1 Psychrobacter sp. TPE 89C | reverse complement strand
AAGCTAAGTTTCTACGCCAAGGTTGGATGGAAAATAATTTACCAAAACTGTTTCATGATATGGGATGTACTTCTTTTATCTTGGATTGACTATACTATTTGTAGCACTTTCACTTGACCTCCTTGTGTCCCAGTTATATTAAATTGAATATGCTTTTAAATCGAATCAACTGTAAGTATTAATTACCAAATGAAATAAAACGTTTGTCTGTTTCTGATTATACTAATGGTGTTAAAAACTCTCATTTTCCAAATAATAAAAATTCAATAATTGGTTGTTGAATATTCAAAAAGGTTAATAATCGAATAGGTATTGGTTAGAAGAATTAAGTTTATAAGGTTTATTTCGCTTATTATTTCGTCAATTTATATGTTGAAAATGATAAAAACTACCTTTCATATCCTATATCAGCCGTCTGTTCTATTAAATTTAATTAATACTAACAGTCTACTAGACAGGTTGATATAATTCACTTGAATCAATGATTTACACGATATTAAAGGTTAGACTTTCGTTTAAAGTAATTTTTATTAGCAAATGAAAAGTCAGGGTTTGGCCATTTAATGGTTTAAAACATAAAAACTTACTTGGTCGGCATCTTAAAATAAGAATGCCCACCTCACTGCTAGTATTGAGTATACATAATGAATTATGGTGATGTGTTTCGAAAAAGTGATTTAGGTAGAGAAGAGATTAAATCTCAGAGTCTCGGTGTATTGCCGCGAGAAGCCAGAACATTACTCATTATGATTGATGGCAGACGCACGTATCAGAGCTATCTTAATACACTCGACAGTAGCAAGATGTTTGCTGAGTTTGGCGGTATTACACCGCTATTTGAGCTACTTTTGAGCCTTGAGTGTATTGAAATAGCAGTAGCTGGCAGTGCTGAGACAGAAGTGCCCAGGCCTGCTCAGTCTCAACCAGCAGTACCTGTCTTTGATGAGAAGTCTGAAATAGAGTTCAATAATACGTTCAATAATAAAAGCACTACTAATGTAAAAGAGTCAGAAAAAAAATCAATCAGTAGTATGTTCAAAACTAAGCCATCTGATGCCAGTTACGAAACGATCAAATCTGATTTAGCTACCTATATTGAAAAGAATGCACCACCTGTAGAAGCCTGGGGTTATTTATTAAGTTTAGAGCAATGTGGTAGTAGTACGCAATTATTGATCTTGGCAAAAGAAATACAGAATACGGATAGTGGTAATTTAGCACGTGGTATGAATGATTTTATCAAAAGAATTCAACGTTAATGTTGACGATATTTATGTAGTAAAAAACGGATATGACAAATATTTGGTTATGAAAAATAACGGTGCTGTCATTGTTGAAAAATCTAGCAAACTAATTGGAGTTTCTTGTGGAATCAGCTGAGCTATCGGAATTAAATCGTCTAAAAATGCGTCATGGTGAGCATGTTATATTACGTTTAACTTACATTAGTCGTTATAACAGTGACAACCCTACTGGTGAAGTGACACGTATTCTTGCTCAAGCGCAGCAAAATAATGAGCGTAATGGTATTACGGGTGCTTTGGTATTCAACCACAATTACTTTTTGCAAAGTATTGAAGGGGCGAGACCTGTTATCAATGAGCTGCTTAGAAAGTTAGTCGAAGACGATCGACATTATGCACTACAAGTCATCGAGTGCCGTGAAGTTGAGCAGCGTCATTGGAGCAAGTGGTCAATGAAATATTTAATCCCAAGTGATGAAAACAAGGGGCTGGCACTCAGGTTTTCGACAGGCAATCAGTTTAATCCGTATTTGATGAATACCAATCAAATTATGATGCTGATTGATACGTTATCAGAACTTCAAGAGCAAGAAGAAATCGATGCTTCTAAAAAGAAGAAATCTTGGTTTTCTTTGAGTTGATTGATGTTTAGAGAATCTATCAGACCCTATAACTTTATTATAAGAGATACGATATGATATCAATAATGGAAGATGCGCCCATTCTCATGAGCATGACATATGCGAGCCGTGCTAATCCAGGCGTGTCAGCTAAAGATTTCAATGAAATATTGAAGCAAGCACAGGTGAATAATGCCGCCAATGGTATCACTGGCATGCTGACATTTAATAAAGATTATTTTTTGCAAACAGTAGAAGGTCCGAGAGCGCAAATTAATCGTCTATTGTATAGCTTAATCGCTGATCAACGCCATTATGATTTACAAATTATTGAAACACGCGAATTAAAGTATAGAATGTGGTCCAAATGGTCTATGAACTATGCCACACCGACTGAAAAAAATGCTGCCATTTATTTAAAATACTCTACCACTGTGGATTTTAATCCGTACTTATTAAGTGCTGAATCGGCCCGTGAATTGATGAATGAGCTTAGTGACCAGCGCGACTAACTGAGTAAATTTTTTGTTTGAATATTATAAATATAAAAATAATTTTCAGAACTCAAAATCTATATTAGTGTATGAATTTATGTTTATTAAGTATGCGTTATGCTAGCTTTGAAGCGCACTTTATGAGTGGTTATTCAGTAAAATATATAAACAAAGATTGGTTTGTAAATAAGTATTTGAATTCTTAAAATTCGTTCATTTACCAAATTTTACTATCCGTTGACTTTTGATATATAAGATATGATCGTTTGCGGTTGTGATAGCATTGCTTTTTGTTTATATTGTCTTCGCATATAGATATGCTGGCTAACCATATTTTTATTACAAATAATATCTATTTATGACATTCATGACTTTATCGAATAATGAATAAGTCATCTCGGTTCTTAATAGTGAATATTCTACCTATTAAGGTTGTACCTTTTATTTTACAGTTGGATTTATTATGAGCAAAAATAACGCAATTGATTTAGAGAATCTAAACGTCGACGAGCTACGAGCTATTACTGAAAATGCTCAGCAGCTTATTGCTAAAAAACAACACCAGCGCCTTTATGATGCTTATATGCAGTTTGAGAAAATTGCAGAAGAAAGCCATGCTTCTATCGAAGAAATTTTGAAAGCGGGTGAAACCTTAGAGAAGAAACGCAGTATTAAATATCGCAATACTGACAACAATGAAGAGACTTGGACTGGTCGTGGTCGCAAGCCTACATGGTTGGTCGAAGCATTAGCAGCAGGTCGTAACATTGAAGATTTTGCTATTTAATGTGGTACTAACTAATAAGTTTTCTTATTAAGTTTGATAGCGATATCGCTGATTATAGTCATTCCACCATGAAAGTATTACTGCGTTAACCTTACTTGAAGTATTTAACATACATCTACACTCGGTTGGCTGGTACTACTTTTAAATTGAATCGACTATATTAGATGAAAGCCAGTAGCTTCTTGCCATTATTTGGTAAGAAGCTACTGGCTTTTTTACGTCTTCTATACACCATATCTTTAGTATCATTGAGGCGTTGATGGTTTGTTAGCCCGACTAATACCAACAGTAGTAGCGGTGTTCTCAAAGAGTAGGGCTATACATTAGCTTGCGTATTCATAACACAGATAAACATAGGGCTGATTATATCCAAGTATACTAAAGCAGTGATAATTCTTTAAGGAATATTCATTGTGAACAATTGCTGATAAAATAGATGGATAATGATATAAAGGTATAAGGTAGATAAAGTGACAGGAAATATAAAAGTAAAAAAATGGATTTCTTTGGGAATCATTGCAACAGCTCTGTTGCTGATACCTCGGCGCAGTAGTCGAAAGCCTGATATGGAACTATCTCATAAGAAAAACGCAAAACCTGATAGCACTAATATATAAAGTGTTGATAACTGCAAAGGAATGAAATAAAGACTTAATTAGGAATTAAATATTTTTAATATAAGTTATTCTGATTATTTATACAGTCATTGGTAGAATAGCCACAGTTTAATGATGGTTACGATATTCCGAACAGTAAAACGCTCAATTAAAAAACGTTAATTTTGGAGTCTATTAATGATCCTTATAGTTTCACCTATAGTCGGTTCAATATAATTTGGATACAAGGAAGGCGAGTGAACGTACTACGAATAGTAGACTAAGCGAGACTGACATATTATCCAATTTACAGAGGATTTGACGATATGATATCGAAACAGACATTGCCCAAGACCTATCCTCTCATCGATACCCATACTCACTTTGATGCTCCAGTATTTGATAGCGATAGGGAATTGCTAGTACAGCAAGCTTATGAGCGCGGTGTACGCCATCTCGTATTGGTGGGGTATTCACACCAGTATTTTGAGAGGATGTATCATACTGAACAGCTATTGAATAAGCTGATACTGTCGACTGCCAAAGATATCGATAGCGCAAACTTGTCACAGATTGAGACTCATACTGCGATAGGTCTACATCCTTTTTATATCAAAGGCCACAGCGAAGATCATCTCACAAGTATGGCGAATATGATTGCTAAACGGCGCCCAATAGCAATCGGTGAGATTGGACTGGATACTTTCACGGAATCTATGAGAGAGCCTGAAGTATTTGCCAAACAAAAGCGGTTTTTTAAGGCACAACTGGACATAGCAGTGCTTCATAAGTTGCCAGTGATGCTACATATCCGAAAATCACATGCAGAAGCACTGGCAATACTGAAGGCACACGATTATGATGCACACCAGTTAGGCGGTATCGCACATAGTTTTAGTGGTGGTGAACAAGAGGCAAAGGCGTTTGTGAGGTTAGGATTTAAGTTAGGGGTTACTGGTCAGATCACCAATCCGAATGCCAAAAAATTGCGCCGTGCCATTCATGCTGCTGTCGATAGTCATGGTATAGAGTGTTTGGTTATAGAGACAGATTGCCCAGACATGACACCTATCCAGTGTCAGGTGTCAGATAATCATTGGCCTGATAGGCAGTCACATGATCGTAATGTACCGGCTAACTTGCCATGGGTACTATTGAGCTTAAGTGAGTTGCTCAATGTGTCGCCAGACAGACTTGCTGAGCAATTATGGCACAACAGTTGCAGCGCTTTACAGAAGACATGGGCTTATCCCTTAATATAGTTATACCTATTGTAGGCCATTATTATTTACTGCTAACTTGTACAATAGTAAATAATTCAGTAGTAAATAACTGAAGCACCTATAGACAAAATAATTTAAAAGAGCATTTAATTCGTTATGAATGAAACACAACAATTTGAGCCAACAGAGGCAGAGTTTGTCACCACTGAACACTCTATAGTGGAAGAAGTGATTGAAGAAGATGGTCAATACGAGCGTCGTTTTCAAGGTACACGAACACTCTATGGTACCTCAGCAGTTGACACTTTCGCGGCTGCCCATGTCTATGTTATAGGCGTAGGGGGTGTTGGCTCTTGGGTAGCCGAAGCTCTGGCTCGGACGGCAGTGGGTACTATTACCTTGATTGATCTAGATGTGTTGGTTGCTTCCAATGTCAATCGGCAGCTACCTGCATTAGATAGTACTTTCGGTCAGAGTAAAATCGGGGCCATGGCAACTCGTGTTTATGAGATTAATCCAAAAGTTACGCTCAATTTAATTGATGATTTTTTGACAGTAGAAAATGTAGCAGATTTATTACCCAGTCGTGAGGAAGCAAAAGCGGCTGCAGATCAAGGCAAACCTATCGTTATTTTGGATTGTGTAGATGACATAAGTGCTAAGCTGGCCATTGCGCTACATTGTCGTTTTAATAAACTAAAACTGGTCTGTGCAGGTGGTGCGGGTGGCAAGATAGACCCTAGCCAAATCAAAGTGAGTGACCTAAAAGACAGCTATCAAGACCCGCTACTTGCTAAATTACGCAATAAACTGCGTCATGAAAAAGGCATTAATAGTGCCTTGAAAGAGAAGTTCGGTATTAAATGTGTCTATTCGACAGAGCCACCACGGGTAGACAAAAGCTGTCAAACAGGCGGGTTACACTGTGGTGGTTACGGCTCAGCAGTTGTTGTTACCTCAGTTGTCGCGATGATTATGGTGAGTGAAGCTTTACAATTATTAATAAAACAGACGGGCATCACACCAACCGTCTGATCTTATTTAATGGAGTCTATTTTGTCTATATCTAACGCACCTAAACACAGCTATCCAGTAGCAGCGGATGAAGTAGAACGTATCCATAAGCTTAAAAAGTATAAAGTACTAAATGACAATAATGAGCCTGCATTTGAGCGTCTTATCAATCTGGCTAAGCGATTTTTTGATGTATCCGCCATTACTATTAGCTTTATGGATGAAGAGGTACAGTATCTAAAATCTGCTTATGGCCTCGATAACGTATACCAAACGACGCGTAAAGTCGCTATTTGCAATTATACGGTGCTCTCGGATGAAGTTTTTGTGGTGCCAGATCTGACATTAGACACTCGCTTTAGCCAAAACCCATTGGTGACTGAGGCTCCTTATTTACAGTTTTATGCTGGTGCACCAATTATCCTTATTGAGGACAATAGAAGTTACCGATTAGGCTCTTTTTGCTTGATGGACATAAAGCCTAATCATGATTTTGATGAAGAGCAAGCACAGGTATTGGCTCAATTTGCGATGATGGCAGCCGATGCTTTACAGCTACAGGATAAGCAGCGTGATGCTAAGCATGCCAATGAGATGAAGTCGAGTTTTCTGGCCAATATGAGTCATGAAATCCGTACACCAATGAACGGTATTATTGGTATGGTTGAGATGTTAGGCGATACCAAACTTAGCAAAGAGCAGCAAGATTGTGTTGATAATATCAAAGTCTCTAATGAGCATTTGATGGCCATTATCAATGGCATTTTGGACTTGTCGAAAGTTGAATCTGGGAAAATGACCATCGATCATATTCCAGTTGATTTATTTGAATTATGCAATGAGGTTGTGAGTCTTTTTTCTATCAAAGCACATCAGCGAGGGTTGGTTTTAGACTATAACTATACCGAGTCATTGTCGCCCTATGTGCAAGGAGATCCAGTACGTCTCAAACAAATAATTGCGAATCTCGTTAATAATGCGATCAAGTTCACCCGTGAAGGCGGTCAAGTTATCATTAACGTGAAGCACGTACCCAATTGCCAGTGTGATGGTATTGACATGTATGGTACGGATGAACACCACTCTCAAGCAATGCCAAACAGTACTTTGAATGAAGTTGCTGCTCATGAGACGAGTGCAGAGCCTACCTTTCATGAAGGTATGACTTTATGTATCGAAGTCACAGACACTGGTGTTGGTATCAAAGAAGAGTCATTAGACGCAATATTTAATGCTTATGACCAAGCGAATCAATTCACACATCGTCTCTATGGTGGTACGGGTCTAGGACTGTCCGTTTGTAAGTCTTTGGTTGATTTGATGGGTGGGCATATTGACGTTAGTAGCGAAGTGGGTGTCGGTACCACGTTTAGTGTTTTATTGCCCTTACCTACTATCGATGAAGCGTATTACCAAAAATGGCAAGTAGAAAATGACTTCACTATGATGAAGCCGACCCAAGAGCGGGTTGGTCATATACTGCTGGTTGAGGATGATACCGTCAACGCAATCATCGCGAAAAAAGCGTTAACCAATAGTGGACATACTGTCACGCATGTCATTGATGGGCAGCAAGCCATCGAAGCGTTTGCACTGTCACCTGAGCGCTATGATGTTATCTTGATGGACCATCATATGCCTATTTTAGATGGGGTGCAGGCGACCATTAAATTGCATGAAATGTATGATTCGCAATCATTACCGCCTATTATTGCTTTGACGGCTAATGCGATGGATGGTGAACGCGAAAAATATCTAAAAGTTGGTATGCAAGACTATTGCACTAAGCCATTCAAACAAGAGCAGTTGAATGCATTGGTACAATATTGGTTGATACAAAAGCAATCAGCAGGATAGTTATGTGAGAAAAAATTATTGAGATTGTCACATTATTATTTCTCTCGTTGTTATAAATATAAAAAAGCTGAACCCTTTGATGAATGGTTCAGCTTTTTTATTACGTAAGAATAATATAAATTGCCTATTGTTTTTACGTGTGATTAGTTAACACGAGTTTGATAGTCACCGGTACGAGTATCGACACGTACGACTTCACCTTGCTGTACAAATAGAGGTACACGTACGACAGCGCCTGTCTCTAGCTTCGCTGGTTTACCACCACCACCTGATGTATCACCACGTACGCCAGGATCTGTTTCAGTGATCTGTAGCTCAACGAAGTTAGGCGGCGTTACTGATAGAGGCGTACCGTTGAATAAAGTGATGGTACATGATGCATTGCTGTTTTCTTTTAGCCACTGTATTGAGTCGCCCATCGCTGTTTTATCAGCTTGGATCTGCTCAAAACTTTCTGGATCCATAAAATGCCAAAACTCGCCATCGTTATACAGATAGTTCATTTCAGTATCCATCACATCAGCAGCTTCTAAGCTGTCACCTGATTTAAATGTCTGTTCCAACACTTTGCCGCTACGAAGATTGCGTAGTTTGACGCGGTTAAAGGCTTGGCCTTTACCTGGTTTGACAAACTCATTCTCAAGAATAGAACAAGGATTGCCATCCAGCATAACTTTTAGACCAGCTTTAAATTCATTAGTAGAAAAATTTGCCACAAGAGACTCCTAGGGATGGTAAATATGATGATAAATAATAAGGGGTTGGGGCTTACTGTACAAAAGCTGCTATTAAGCCTAGTGTAGAGCGAGCAGTTGGTATACTTTGATAGGGCACACTCTAAGAGCGTATAATATCGGCTTTTGGGCACAGGTAATAGGCTGTCATGATAAACCATTTAATCACACAAAAAAACTGGCAAACGCAATTATCCGAGGCCATTACTTCTATTGATGAGCTATTAAGTATTTTGCAGCTCGAATCTCTACGTACCAGTGTCTATGTGCCTAAGCATTTTGAGCTGCGGGTACCACGGGGTTTTGTGGCAAAAATGACCGTTGGGGATAGTAACGATCCTTTATTAAAACAAGTCTTGCCAGATCAACAAGAACAAGTCAAGGTAACAGGTTATGTGGCAGACCCCTTACACGAGAATACACAAAACCCAGTAAAAGGGATGCTTCATAAGTATCAGTCTAGAGTATTGCTGACCATTACAGGCGCTTGTGCCATTCATTGCCGTTATTGCTTCCGTCAGCACTTTGACTACAGCGCCAATATGCCAACGGCCGATGCCAAAGAAAATATCATTAGCTATATTACCGAGCATCCTGAGGTCAATGAGGTGATTTTGAGTGGTGGTGATCCATTAAATGTGACAAACAGGCGCTTGTTTGCATGGTTGGATACGCTAGAGTCGCTCCCGCAACTGACCACGATTCGGTTGCATACTCGATTACCATTGGTCATTCCAGCACGTCTAGATGATGCATTATTGACCAGGTTGTCTCAAAGTCGCTGTCATATTGTCATGGTAATTCACTGCAATCATGCCAATGAGATAGATACCTTAACGTCAGAATATTTGCAACGTGCTAGGTCCGCTGGCGTGACTTTACTAAACCAAGCGGTTTTATTAAAAGGTGTCAATGATAGTGTCGAGACTCAAATTCAATTAAGCCAACGTTTGTTCTCATGTGGGGTGCTACCTTATTATTTACATGTATTAGATAAGGTTGCTGGTGCTGCGCATTTTGATAGCGACGAGCGGTCATCAATCGAGCTTTACTGGTCATTACTGGCTGCATTGCCAGGATATCTAGTACCAAAGCTGGTAAGAGAGCTACCGAATAAACTTTTTAAGGTGCCAATTAACATTTACAATGTAAATTAATATAGGCACTATAGTGTATGAAAAAATTAGTAAACAAAGAGTGGCTTTTTGAAGGTTTGCATTCTGATAGCTAGGTATTGGATGACCTAATGACTGCTAGAAGCTCACACTGTTAATTTTTGAGAGTGGTGGTTACTTTGCGTTATATTACTATTACGAATGGTATGGCTAAGTAATTGCCTTCTGCTAAATTACTTAGAGTTACTAGGAAGAATGATGATAACTTTATCGACGTTTCAAGAATACTTATCTTCTGCACAACCACTACCGCCATTATTGATTCGAGCGGCTAGTGGTCAAGAAAGCTACTTACTCAAACTATTGGAAAATTTACCTTCGCAAACGCAAATACAGCAGGCTGACCAGTTAGAAAAGATACTGACAGTATTACGCGTGGCCAATATAGATGAGCAGCAACGTCTTAAATTGATGGTTGCGGTGATAAGTGCCTCGGATAAATTAATTGCGGCATTGCGGCAGCATTTTATTTATGAGCCAGGAGAACTTAATAGCGTTCAGCTAGGTTATGTGAATCAGATAAAGTCCCTGTACTATCTCATTATTATGGCCTATGACAGAGTCATACGTCACAAAGTATCACTGTTAAACAGTCAACACAAATACACGGCAAGTAATGGGTGGCAACGCTACTTCAATGGTGATAAGGCTTCATCATTGACACTCGCCATCGCTATTTATCAGACGTTGATGATGTACCAAAGACTGCTGTTTTCAGAAGCGCTTTGCTATCAAAAGCCTTCGCCTTATTTATGGGCCAAAATCAATCAGCTGTACTATCTTGCTTATCAGTATCATGCCACTGAGATTGATTTGAGTAAAATGATAGATGCGCAGCGTGCTCATAATATACATCGCTTGTACTGTCAAATTTGTTTACACAGCTTATTGAACATACGCGCTATGCGTCGTCCGAATATCTTGCTAGTACAACGTTTGTTGCCCGTATGGGCTGAGTATATGATTGCAACCATAGAGCCGCAAACTGAGACTCGAATATATGTGGATTTACAAAGTAACAAGCCACCTTCTTATCTCACTGCCAACTCTATAATCAATCCATATGAAGATCGCTATCACTGCTTATTTATAGAGCTGGAGCCAATGCTTGAGTATTTGAGCTCACGTAGCCAAGCGTTGATTAAAGAAGGTAGTGAAGGGTTAGAGAGTTACTTGCTCCAAAATACAGCAATGACGATTCGCTATCGTTATCTAAAGCTGCCACTATCGGCAGCACCGAAACGCTATACAGAGAAAGAGGCTATTTTGGTAACTGGTTTTAATAAAATCCATTACCGTGTGGGTCATTCACAAAGTTTTGCAAACTTGATTGCCAAAAGTCAGTTACACAACAAGTATCAACCTCGGTACGATACCGCTCATAAAAAACAAGATAGTAGCGAGATAGTAGCCAGTGAAACATTTGATCGCAATGGTGGTTTGTCACTATTTCGCACGCTAAAATTATCGTCCAAAGTAGACAAGTTAAATAAAGAAAGCGTAAAAGAAAGTCACAGTAAAGAGAGTGTAAATGCAGAGACTGCTGCTGATGATACCGTTACGACAGCACCACCGCCATTACATGTTATGAGTCTGCTTTTGGTCTGTCGTTCTGACACAACCACACCGCCCGATTGGTCACTTGGTATCGTGCGTTGGCTGAACCTTGATACCGAAACATTAGGGGTTGATTGGCAAGTACTGGGTCATCAGTTAATGGCTTGTGGTTTGCGTTTAGAAGGTACAGAAACGCGCAGTCAACATTTTGTGCCAGCATTCATCCTTGGTAGGGACGAGAAGCTACAAACGACAGGGACGCTAATAGTACCAACGTCTTACTTCCAGACAGACGACAGAGTCATTATGCGTATCAATACCAAACAAACTTTGTTACGCTTGGGAAAACGGCTACTGATTACGGATGAGTTTAGTCAGTATGAGGTAGTACAGTTGTAATATTTTGAGAGAGTTATCAAAAATAGAAAAGCAGTGATATCAGTACAGAATCGATTAGAATTTGTTTAATTGATTTTGGCTTCAATAGTGAAAGTAGATCAGCACGTTATATAATGATAAGTTAGTCAGCAACCAGTCAAATTATTGTCTATAATGATCGATATTATCGCTATCGTTTATACGATATCTGTGGCTTAAAATCATATCATCTGAATCCGAAAAGTACATAAGCATCATAAAAACTGCTAAGCCTATTCCCCATAGTACATTCTATGTTAGGTTGGATTTTTGGAACAAGTGTAGAGTATCGACAACAACATACAAAAATAAGATCACAAAGTTTAAAAGGCTTATTATGCGTACTCAATCTATCTTAAATCTATTGGTCATCGATGACGATCAGCTCTATGCTGAACGTCTTGTGCACTTACTAGGCTGTTATTATGACAGTGTGAATTTAGGGTTTTTAGATGATAAAGAAGAGCTATTAAAATTGCTACGGCAACCGTGGGATGTTTTGGTATTTGGTAATGCCTATGATATGAATTTTACGGATGTAGTAGGGATTGTCCAAGAAGAAAATATTGATCTCCCTATGATCTGCCTATTAAATGAGGAGCTGGCAGCGACCGCCCATAATGATGAGGGATTACCCAATATTATTAGCGGTACAATGGTCAAGGCGCTTAAAGTAGACGAAGAGATGGCCGCTGTGATGTCTATCTGTTTACAGCATGATAATCTGCGTAGTCGCCGTGAGCTAAAGACATTACGTCATGTACTCTCTGAAGCGGAGCAGCGTGCCAATGTGTTAATCAAAAACTCTAAAAGTGCAGTGGCCTATATAGATCAAGGTATCCACATCTTTGCCAATGACCCTTATCTTCAGCTTTTTGGGTTTGCATCGATGAATGATGCCATCGGTGTGCCTATTATTGACTTGATTGCAGGCGGTGATAACGTTAAGGGCTTCAAGCAATTCTTACGTCAATTCGCGAAAGGTAACCGTGAAGAGGTAGAGTTCAAGTTTGAAAGTCTACGGACGGATGGGAGTACTTTTGAGGCAAAGTTACAGTTGGCTGCCGCTACTTTAGAGGGCGAGCCAGTTACTCAGGTTATTATCCAACAAAACATCAATAATAGTGCTGAGGTGGCCAAACGTTTGGCGGCGGCTGAATGTAAAGACAACCTAACGGGTATCAATAATCGCCGCGGCTTTGAAGAGAAAATGGCAGTAATATATCAGCAAGCCCGCCAAGGAGAGCTGACAGCAGGATTATTATATGTCCAGCTCGATAATATTGGTAAGATTAGAAGCAGTCTAGGCTTGCAAGGAATAGATGCTACTGTCAAACAGGTTGCTTATGCATTGGATGAGCTGGTAGCAGACGGACATGTGAGCCGTTTTAGTGATACGGCCTTTACCATACTTGTAGAAGATAAGACAACCACAGAGCTTAAGATGTTGGCTGAAAAAATCGGCTCGTGTGTGAAGGATATGCTCATTGAAGTGGATAAGCGCACGACCAGTACTACGGTCAGTATCGGCATTGTCAAAATTGAAAAAAATACAGCAGAGCCAAATGTATTGCTTGAGCGTGCTTTGGATGCTATCAACCAAATTATGATGGAAACCTCTAATAACGGGGCTACTTATCATTTATACGATCCAAGCGAACATGCTAATAGTGATGATCATGCACTGGCTGAATCCTTAATCGATGCCATTACCAATAATCGTTTTGAGCTAACATTCCAGCCAATATATGATATTAACAGTGATCGCAGCGATTTCTTTGAAGTGTATTTACGCTTGCCCCTGTCAGACGCTGATAACACAGTGCTGACGCCTGACCAGTTTATGGCTGTTGCCAAAACGCATAAGCTGCTCGAAAAAATAGATCGCTGGGTGTTGATCAATGCCTGTAGAAAAATAAACGATGTACGTAAAACACATCCTGAAGCTAAGCTGCTAGTTCAGTTGACAAGCGCTTCATTAATAGATAAGAAGCTACCTAGCGTGGCTAGCCAGCTAATAAAAGCCGTGGGCGGTGCAGTGGGCGTGCTTACCTTACAATTTAATGAAAAAGACATTGCAGATCATTTGACGGTTGCGAAAACTCAGTTTGCAGCGCTTGGTCAAGCCGGTTGTCAGATGGGTATTAACAATTTTGGCTCTTCTGCCAAAACTATAGAAATTGCTAGTCTTGTGCAGCCAGATATGGCCCGTTTACCGCGTAGTTATATAGAAAATATCGATTCGGCAGAGAATTTGGAAACGGTCAAATCACTCATCATACGCACTAACGAAGTTAACGTCGATGTGCTAATGCCTTATATTGAAGATGCAGCGACCATGTCTGTCGCTTGGAGCGTGGGTGCGCGCTATCTGCAAGGCTATTATTTGGAAGCGCCTAGTAAAACAATGAAAGTTGCGACCTAGACACTAGCCACTACATAATTTTTTCGTTATATCTATCATCCAAGCATTATTTGTCAGTTTAGAGCCGATAAATAATGCTGTATTTCTATAAGCAGCTATGTATACGTGACGATTGATTGAGTTCTGTGTTTCTTAACATGGTCTCAATATATATGTCATTCACACGTGGCTGACATCCTCTACTCAAAGATTGCCAAAATGCCTATCACTCGTAAATATCAAATGAGCAGTCTGCTTGCCGCTATTTTATTACTCAGTGCTTGCGATCGTACGCCACCTGATCACCGTGCTTCTGTGACATTGCCGCTATATACTGACGGTGATGCAGATAATGGTGCTATTATTTATCAAGATGCCTGTGGGCAATGTCATCAGCTCAATGCTGGACTCAATAAAAAAGGTCCACAGCTGATGAATATCTATGGTGCTCACGCTGCTCAGCTAACAGACTACACCTATAGTAAAGGGCTAAAGCAGTCAGAATGGGTATGGGATGCTGAGACGCTCGATCCTTATATTGCTGACGCACAAAAAGTCATGACAGACTCAAAGATGCTGTCAAATCCGATGCCAGATGCCAAAGAGCGTGCTGATGTGATTGCCTATTTGTCAACACTCCGTGAGTCAGTGCCAGTCGTTGAAAGCGAAGAAAAGTAGCTTCTCATTTATAATGAAAGCCTGTATTCGAGTCCATAAATTGAGACTTATCCAACGACATGATTTTTACCTTATACTGACCAAATGACGTCTATCTCAATTCTATGACTGAATGTTCAATATGCCCAATTATTTCCATAAAAAATGAGCCGATGATTCACTATGACAATTGTAACCACCGACTACGCCGCTAATCAGCAAAAAATTACGCAGTTAATGAGTCAGCTGAATCAAATTGTGTTGGACAAACCTCAAGTGGTGAAGTTGGCACTTAGCGGCATACTGGCAGGTGGACACTTACTATTGCAAGATTTACCCGGCATGGGTAAGACTACCTTAGCACAAGGGCTGGCACAGTTATTTGGGCTGAGTTTTAGTCGAGTTCAGTTCACCAACGATATGCTACCTGCAGATATCTTGGGTATGAGCATTTATGACCAAAGCAAACTGCAGTTTGAATTTCGTCCCGGTCCTATTTTCACTCAGCTTTTGCTCGCTGATGAGATTAATCGTTCCAGCCCTAAAACACAAAGTGCGCTACTCGAAGCCATGGAAGAGCGACAGGTAACCCAAGATGGTCAGACCTATCGTTTGCCTCAGCCGTTTTTTGTGATTGCAACCCAAAATCCATTGCAGCAAGCTGGTGTATATCCGCTTCCTGAATCGCAGCTCGATAGGTTCTTACTATGTCTATCGTTGGGTTATCCCTCACCAGCTGCTGAGCGTGAGCTGCTAAAAGGCCAGGATCGTCGTGAGTTATTGAAAGGTTTAGATACGGTACTTGATACCCAGGCTGTGTTATTAGCACAGCAAGGGGTTAAGCAGGTTTATGTGGCAGATGTGGTATTGGACTACTTGCAAAGACTGGTCGCAAAAACACGAGCAAGCCAAGAATATCATGGGTTATCACCGCGTGGAGTACTGTCGTTACAACGTGCTGCACAGGCTCATGCCTATGTATTAGGCCACATGGAGATGACTCCTGAAGATGTCCAAGCCGTGTTTGCAGCAGTCACTGATCATCGCCTCGGTCAACGCTTTGTACCGGCGCATGTGACGGGTGGTCTAATGACGAAGACTATCGCACAACGTATTTTGGCAGAAGTGCCAGTCGTTATTTAAATGCCTTTTAAGTAAAAGCCGTCTAAGTAAAAGTCAGTTAATTGATTATAGGCTCGAGGGCGTGTCTTCATTTCAAAAATGGTGATAAAAATGAGATAAATTGCCGTCAAACAAGGAAAATAGCACAGATAATATCGGGATATTAACCAGCTATTTGACGATGTTTGGCAAGATTTAGCCATTTTTAGCCCATTGAGATGACTATCGAGTGAATTGAAGACACGCCCTAGTAGTTGAGTTATTTATCAATGTATCAATCAATGAATCACGGGCTATTGGAAGACTCTCACTTAACAGAAATTGTGTTCTTTCTAAGTAAATACTCGAAAGGCATCTACTGTCAAAATTGTCGTCCAATACCGACGATATTATTAATTCTATGGTAAGGATAGGGTAGTCATGAGTCTTTTGCCAAAAGCCTTAACCGTACCAATCAAGTCAAAACTAAGCCGTTGGTTTGCATCGCGTGCACCCAAAACTGACAGTGCTACGCTGAATTTGCGCAACGTTTATATCTTCTTTAGCCGTGAAGGGATGCTGTTTGCGGTATTATTAATCATTACCTTTATCGCTGGCATCAATTATGGCAATAATCTGGTGTTGGGTTTATGTTTTTATCTCATCAGTATTTGGCTTATCAGTTTTCATGTGACCTTTGCCCATATCTCAGGGTTGAAAGTGCATTTATTAGAAGTCACCATGGCAGAGGCAGGTGCTCCAGTCTGGGTTACCTTGCAACTACGTAGTGAGAGCCGTCAACCCAGACGGCAGCTATTATTTGGCTTTGAGGATTTAGATCAGAAGGTTAAGAGTAGCGTGGACATTCCAAGCTCTGTCTTGGTCACAAGGTTGCAGGGTGAGAAAATCATTCGGTTACCTGTCCAGACCAATGCTCGCGGGCAGTTTGAATTACCACGTCTCAGAATAAAAACAGTTTATCCTTTGGGTATTATGAAAGCATGGTCTTATGTCTATTTTGCCCGTACCGCTTGGGTATATCCAAAACCTGAAGCATTTGATTGGGAAACGCAGTATGCCATTGCAAGCTTGGATGATTTGCCAATAGGTGGGCAGTATCGCCAAGGCCAAGATGACTTTGAACGGCTCGATAACTACATAGAAGGTGAGTCGCTGGCACGTGTCTCTTGGGGGCATGTAGCGCGTGGTCAAGGAATGCTTACCAAGCACTTCGCTGATCCTATTGGTCATGAGCAGACGCTAGACTATGCCGATATGCCTGCTGCACAACATGAACAAAAGCTATCACAATTGGCGTATGGCGCGATGACGTTGGGTCAGCTAAGTGTGCCATATAATATGTGCTTACCCAGTGATAGCCCCTTTGTCACAACGATGGGTGAAGGTGATGAATTTGCGCAAGATTGCTTGCTAAGGTTGGCAAAAGCACCATGATTAATTCTAAGCGCTTGTCTTCGAGTAAGGATGTAGATGCATCTAACAGTACCTTTACAGCAGACTCTATCAAATCTGCAAGCTTTGAGCAGTTGGCTTTAGGTCAAAATCTTACCACTCATGTGGCATTAGGTAGTGGCACTAAGTCAGGCAGTAACGCTAAATGGTATCGCAAGCTACTGGCACTGCCAGCGTATTATTGGATAATAATTGCGCAAGTTATTGTTATTTTGCCGCATGCTGCACACTTACCATTATGGCTCATAGGCTTTGCTGTGGTGAGTATTATTGCCCAGCTACCTCGTGTAAAGGCTCGATTTCAAAAAACAGCTCATTTAAAGCGTGTCTATCAAGGCATGCAAATGTTGGGCTTCTTATTGGGTCTTTTGGGATTGTGGTTGACCTACAACACGGCATTTGGGCTAGATATGGGCGTGGCATTTTTAGTGCTATGTCTCATCAGTAAGCTCTGGGAATTGTACAAGCGCCGCGATGCCTATGTGGTATTGAACTTATCGCTATTTGTGTTGGCAGCACTGTTTTTGATGGATCAAGGGCTGCTTACGACTTTAGAGGTGGTGATTGGGGCAGTTATTGTATTACTGACATTTATTGCGCTAAACGATGATGGCAATGATCGGGGTGATGGTCGCCTGCGCACTTTAGGTGTATTAGGCATTGGTGCGTTGCCATTATTGGTAGTATTGTTTCTATTTTTCCCTAGGCTACCACCGCTATGGTCGGTACAGCTATCAGGTCAGCAAGCGACCACGGGCGTCTCCGACAGCATGTCACCTGGTGACTTTGCTAACTTAGGACAATCAACTGAGTTGGCATTTCGCGTAGAGTTTGAAAATAACCGTCCACCACAGCCGCAGCTCTATTGGCGCGGATTGGTATTTAGCGATTTTGATGGTGTCACGTGGCGTCGCAACCCTCAACAACGACAGTGGCAACCTTCAGAGCAACGTCCTGCTTGGATTGACAATGCGTTTGCTACCATTCCCGAAGAGGCACAAGTTGCACCAAATAACTATCAAATCATCTTAGAGCCCACTCAGCAAAACTGGCTATTTGGTCTCGACTATCCTTTTGCTCAGCAACAAGATGTCAGCATTACTTCAGATTTTACGTTATTAAAAGACGAGCCTGTCACTCAGCAGCTGCGCTATGACGTATTGCAGTTTTCCCCGATGAATATCGATCCTATCCTTACGGATGAGTCGCGGCGAATGAATCTTGCACTACCAAATGATGGGAATCCGAAAGCAAGAGCATTGGCTCAACAGCTTTTTTCGCAGTCAGGCTCAGACCCTACACGTTATATAGCAGCTATCGAGCACTGGATAAATCAAACAGACTTTCGCTATACGTTATCGCCGCCACGCTTGAATAACAATCGTATTGACGAGTTCTTATTTGAGACCAAAGCGGGGTTCTGTGAGCATTACTCTTCAAGTTTTACTTTTATGATGCGGGCGGCAGGTATCCCTGCCAGAGTCGTCGCAGGCTATCAAGGTGGTGAGCCGAGCCGTGGGGGTAATGTTTGGGAAGTCCGGCAGATGGATGCGCATGCGTGGACTGAGGTTTGGCTTGAGGATCAAGGTTGGGTACGTGTCGATCCGACTGCTTTTGTAGCGCCCGAGCGCGTTGAGCAAGGAATGGATGCGATGACGCAGTCACAAGGTGCTGCGATGTTTGGTGATGGCGCTGGTGCACAGATTGACTATCAACAATATCAAATGCTACAAACCTTACGTCGTCTCTCAGATCAAGCGAGCTACTATTGGCAAAAAGACGTCGTTGGCTACGATCAAGACAAGCAAGCAGACTCGCTATTCAAGTGGTTCAATATCAGCTCCATCACGCAACAAATTATTTGGTTAGCCGCGAGTGCTATTACAGTTATGATTATCTTGGTGTTTATCATTTGGCAACGTCGCCGTAAACGCTGGCACCCAGTAGATTTACCACTTGCTCAGTTGTCGAAGCGTATAGGTAAGCAAGATAAGTCACTGGCTCGTACTGATGATGAGGGTCAGTTGGCGTGGCTTGAGCGCTTAGCGATGGCTATTGATTCTAGTGCCTCAAATGACACTGATGCGAGCAATACCAGCCAATTGACAGACAGTGATCACCCTAAGGTTATTCAAGATAAAATCACCCAAATCAAACAAGACTATCGTCATCTACGCTATGGGCGCTTAAGCACTGTTGAAATTAATGATAATGAGTACCAGAAAGTGCTTAAGCAGCTAAAGAAAAACTTACACGAATTGTTGTAAGTTCATTGATGACACACCCTAGCCAGTAGCACTTATTAGAAATGGTGAGTAGGTAAATGATAGATAGGTTTGGAACAAATAATGCGTAGCACTAAAGATCGTATTCGCCACGCCTTGGCGTTTGAAATCATTGGCCTACTTATTTTCGCACCACTGGCAAGTTGGGTGTTCGGTTTTGAGCTGCACTCAATGGGTGTGATAGCGATCGCTGGCTCTATTGTCGCGACCGTGTGGAATTATTTTTATAATGTCTTATTTGATAATGCCATGCTTAAACTACGTGGTGAAGTAAAAAAGACCGTTCCCATACGAGTGCTACATGCCGCGCTATTTGAAGGTGGTCTGTTAGTGCTGTTCTTGCCAGCGATTGCTTGGTATCTGGATATCAGTCTGTGGGAAGCGTTTAAAATGGATATTGCCATGGCGACATTCTATTTGGTATATGCTTTTGTGTATAACTGGATTTATGACAGGGTATTTCCTATCGCTGAAGCCAGCTAACGGTAGTTTTATCCAGATATGTAGAACGTATTAAGGAGCCAATTATATGGCAATATATGTAGATTTTATGCAGATAGAATTTAAAGGTTATAAGTGGTGCCACCTGCTGGCTGATACGTTGCAAGAGCTGCATGAGTTTGCGGCGTTCATTGAATTAGATGAGCGTTTGTTTCACCGTAATGCCAGTTATCCGCATTATGATGTTACCGTACAAATGCGAGAAACCGCGATTGAGTACGGCGCTATTCCTGCTGATCGCAGAAAAATTATCGAGTGTGCTAAAAAGTTAAAAGTAGAGTTACATGCACAAATAGCAGAGTCAGATAGTTTGAATTGAGGACATGCCCTAATGCATGAACAAATAAAAAGGTGGGTTATGCTTTCTCTAACTCACCTTTTTTTGCTTAGATTTTTTGACTTTTACTTTGCCACTGCTGCTGTACTGACGCCATTTAGGGCTTTTGAGATGTTATTAATGACGGTGTCACAACCTTTAATATTATGACGGGTTTTTAAGTATTGAGGATCGTTATACGATAGCCATACCTTTTTATCCGCATCTTCACTGATGAGGATTTTTTGCGGCAAATCGATAGCGACGCTTTGCTCGCAATTCATCAATGGTGTACCCGCTTTCGGGTTACCAAACATAATAACTTGTGTGGGTTTTAAGGTTAAATCGACACCTTGTGCATTTTTTTGATGATCGACACGTGCAAATACTTTCATGCCTTTACTTTCAATAATGGCTGCCAGTTTATCAGCAGTCTCTTGCACAGAGTGATGACTTTGCATGGTTATCAAGCCTTTTTCGGCATTAGTAGCAGTCATCGTTGCTTTCACCGAGGGCGTGTCGCTTGGTGAATGTAAAATATTTTCGACACTGGCACAAGAGGCCATGGTCAAAGCCAGAGCGGCGATAGAGACAATTTTAATCATAAGTAATCCTTTTTATGGTGGTCAGTTATCCGTAATAGTTTGTAGCATCACATATTTATTATGCGTCATAATATTGTGCGTAATAAACGCTGCATAGTAAAGAGCCGCATTGCAACCTGCCTTAATCAATTACTAAGCCAAGTGCTCTGCTAGATAGTCTACTAACAGCCTAATTTTTGGTGATAACTGGCGGTTGTGCGGATAAATGGCCCAAATACTTTCTTCAGGTTCTCTATAGTCATCCAACAAGCTTATCAGCTCCCCAGACGCTAGATGTTTTTGCACATAATAATCTGGCAGCTGGACGATGCCCAAGCCTTTTAGGGCAGCATCAACTAGGCTATGACCACTATTATATTGAATGCTCCCAGAGACGCGCAAATTCCTTTCTTTACCTGCATCCTTACTAGCACGCGGGTCAGTATCTATAAAGTGCCAGTAGTCACGCGTGCCAAGTAAGCAGTTATGTTGACTCAGCTTGCTCAAAGCATGTGGTGTTCCATATTTATCAAGATAAGAGGGTGCCGCGCAGACAAAGTTGGTGCGATGACTGAGTTTTTTTGCCATCATCGTGGAGTCGCTTAATTTGCCGATACGAATCGCTAAGTCGTAACCACCCTCAATCAAATCGATCTTTTGATTACTCAAAAAAGCCGTCACTTCGATATCGCTATATTGCATCATAAAGTCATTGACCAACGGCAGCAATTGTTGTTCGCCATAAGTGACAGGTGCGGTCAGTTTGATCCTGCCTTGCGGTTTTGATTGCAAATTACTGACAGCCTGCTCAGCAGCATCCAAGCCATCGAGCACACTACGGCAATGCTGATAGAACACGCGACCTTCTTCTGTTAATGATACTTTGCGTGTTGTACGATAGAGGAGTTTAATGTTAAGGCGTTTTTCTAACGCGCTTATTTGCCGGCTTACTTGTGCCGTTGAGATACCTAATTCTTTGGCGGCGCGCGTAAAACTCTCGTATTCTGCGACGTAAACGAACTCGCTAACACCATCCCAGCGCATGATTATTACCAATATGTAAAAGATATTTGCAAATATAGCATATTGTTATCACCCTAGAAATAACTATAATGGTAAGCATCTACTCAAACAGTTGATTGTAATCTAGCTGACTGCAATCATTTGCGAATGAGTATCCCAAAAATATTGGCCTGCATCTAATAGGCTATAAATAATAACGAATTAAAAAGAGAGACCGTTATGTCAGATAAGTTTATTAAATCGAAAGCCGCCATCGCTTGGGGGCCAAACCAGCCACTGTCTATCGAAGAAGTGGATGTCATGCTGCCGCGTAAAGGCGAAGTATTGGTAAAAATAGTAGCAAGCGGTGTTTGTCATACCGATGCATTTACGCTATCTGGTGAAGATCCAGAAGGTGTGTTCCCAGCGATTTTGGGTCATGAAGGTGGCGGTATCGTTGAGCAAATTGGCGAAGGTGTGACCAGTGTCCAAGTTGGCGATCATGTCATTCCCTTATACACCGCAGAGTGTGGCGTTTGTAAAATGTGTACATCAGGCAAAACCAATCTATGCTCAGCGGTACGTGAAACCCAAGGTAAAGGCTTAATGCCAGATGGCACCACACGTTTTTATAAAGATGGCGAACCAATCTATCATTACATGGGCTGCTCAACCTTTTCTGAATATACGGTCTTACCAGAGATTTCTTTGGCCAAGGTCAATAAAGAAGCCCCGTTAGAAGAAGTTTGCTTACTTGGTTGCGGCGTTACTACCGGTATGGGCGCAGTGATGAATACTGCTAAAGTCGAAGAGGGTGCTACCGTTGCTATCTTTGGTCTTGGTGGTATCGGTCTATCAGCAGTAATCGGTGCTGCGATGGCAAAAGCCAGTCGTATTATTGCAATTGATATCAACGAAAGCAAGTTTGAATTGGCCAAGAAGTTAGGCGCCACTGACTGCATCAATCCGAAAGATTATGACAAGCCAATTCAGGAAGTGATTGTGGAATTGACTGATGGTGGGGTTGATTACTCATTTGAATGCATCGGTAATGTCGATGTCATGCGTTCGGCGCTAGAGTGCTGTCATAAAGGCTGGGGCGAGTCGGTCATTATTGGTGTCGCAGGTGCTGGACAAGAAATCTCAACCCGTCCCTTCCAGTTAGTGACTGGTCGAGTCTGGCGTGGATCAGCGTTTGGCGGTGTCAAAGGTCGTTCAGAATTACCAGGCTACGTTGAGCGTTACTTAGCTGGTGAAATCCCACTACAAGACTTCATTACCCATACCATGCCATTAGAAGACATCAATGAAGCGTTTGACTTGATGCATAAAGGTGAGAGTATTCGTACTGTTATACATTTCTCAGAGTAATTCGTAACGATTGATACTCTTGTTTTAATTGATACTATTGTTTTAAAAATAAAGAGACCGCTTCGATTTCCAAACGGTCTTTTTTAA